>JBDSDS010000170.1:0-6533 GCA_039920445.1 Chloroflexia bacterium | reverse complement strand
ATCGCGAATTGGTCAATGCGCCTTCCCGGGTTGGTAATCCCGTGCAGGCGGGAACGATGACCCTGCTTGATGCAGACCACGCACGATTTGAGTTTGATGGTGGCTCGTTCGATTTCATCAGGCACATAGGTCCCAAAGCTATTCGCGGCTGCTACTGATTGCCTGTTCAACTCTTGCTCTTCACTTTTGCCTCAGCCTGCTTCTCAGGGTGGGATGCGAAGTAATCGCACCAGTCGCGCACCACGCACTTATAGCACTTGGGGTCGCGCCACACGCATACTTGCTGACCGTGGAGGAGCATATTGCGGTGGAAGGCGAGCACTTCCCTGGCATCTTCAGGATCGGGTAGCAGAGACTGGAGGATGGCGTGGGCGGCATCTGCACTTTTCTTCTCGTCTATCAGCCCTAGCCTGATGCTTACCCTGTGCAGGTGTGTGTCTACTGGCAGTACCGGGCGGTGACACGAGAATAGCAGCACGCACGCCGCCGACTTTGGCCCCACCCCGCCCAGGCTCTGTAGCCACGCATTAGCCTCTTCGAGCGGTATATCCATCAGGAAGGAAATATCGAGGCTGCCCCGTTCGGCGGTGATCTTTTGCAGTACCGATTTGATGCGAGCAGCTTTCTGCTCAGGCCAGGTCGTGCCATGCACGGCCTCCTCTATCTCCCCCACAGGCGCATCACGGAGAGCCTCCCAGTTGGGGAAGCGGTTTTGTAGCTCTGTAAAAGCAGTCCATGCCTGCGGATCGGTAGTCCTATGCGACAGCAGTATCTCGATAAGCGAGCTTAGAGGTTCCAGGAAGGGCCAGTTAGGCTCGCCGTATTCCTGCCGTAATAGAGCTTGCACTGCCCGCGTCTTGGCCCGTAGTGGTTCGGCAACTGCCTCATCAAGGGCTGTTGCAAGCTCGGACTCTGCTTCTTTGGAGTCGGGAGGCGGGTTCGGTGCGGGCCACTTTTGGCGTGCAACTGTGTCTATGGAGGGCATGGAGTTCTTCCTCATTGTAAGTTACGTGCCAGAAGCGGCCACTTACGCGCCATCTACAATCTATTTAACGTTCATGCTAGTCACGCGTGCGAGGGCTGTAGTACCTCTTGAGCCAGCTGCTAAGACCTTCCAGGCCGGGGAGGAGCACTCGTTCGGTGATGTTCGCCTGGTCGAGCTTGTCGCGTACTTCCCACTTTAGTGAGGCCGGGATGATCACCCTGCGGAAAAGTTCGGGGCGCTCTTCTAGCCACTTATCGAGCCTGGCTCTGGGGCTGGACATGAGCGAGAAGAGGGCGTACTGGTTCACTATGCGGTCGTCCAGAGAAGGCGGCTCAAGGAATATGACAAAGTCGTCCTTCGACAGGCCGTCTATTTCTCTGAGCGTACTTGCGGTTTGGCTCAACATCTCCGCTGTGAAGACACTCGTATCTTCCTCGTCGAGTATATCGCGGAGCTTGCGTGGTAGCATCTGCCTGACCTTGACATAATCCACGCACCCTATTACTCCATCGATGCCGAAAAGTTCTATGTCGGCGGTGGCGAAGTGCATAGCCACATAGGGAGAGTAAGTCCAGTCGAGAAGGCGGGTCGGCAGGCCGTGGTGCTGGGCGAGGGCCAGCCAGTTCCAAACCGAGTCGCCCATCGCGGCTTTGTGGTGGGCGTACTTCCTGAAGTTACGCAACAAATCGTCTTCGTGGCTAGGATAATCCCCACCCAGGCGAACCAGACTGGTAGTCAGGTCAAACGCCGAGTCTTGCATCCCTCGAAACGCGAAGTTAGACCTGAACCTCCCAAGCCGCTCGCTCCACGACTCTTCGTACAGCCGCTCGTTTAGCTCGTTCCAGCTTGATACTCGTACATCTTCCACGTTGTTCCTCTATGTAGGCGGCGCTGGTAGTCTATCTATCAGGTCCCTCAGCGCGTTGCGCGTCCGTGCGGCTTCGCTTTCGATGTGAGGCCAGGAAGCGAAGTAGATGCGGTCAGTCTCACGCTCTATGTCCTCTCGCGCCAGAATACCTTCGGGGGTGAGTTGCAGCGTGTCGTCCTGGCGGGTTACGTACTCTCTCTCAAATAGATAGGCAAGATTACTTTCGACAGTGGCTTTCGTCTGCATCGAGAGTTTCGCGGCTATGCCGTCTGTGGTGGTCGCGTCACCGTTCCATAATAGGGTCCAGATAGACATCGAGAGGGCCTCCATCTCGGCGTCGCGCCAGACCTTCATGTGGGCATCGTCACGTGCCATCCATAGATCGTACACCGCCTGCTCGATACGTACCATAGCAGGTTTAGTATTGCCGAACGCCGCCTGGGAGCGACTACCTGCGAGGTGGCTGCCTGGTCGTGGCGATAGTACAGGGTCGGCTATAATCGCCTTTGAGGCCGTTTCAAGCTGTCGGGCGAGCACATCAGTCTCCGCTAGAGACCGAGCCTCTATATGGCTGACATGCTCTTTAGCTTCGGTGTGCAGCCTCTCCATAGCATCTAGGGCGCGCTTTGTGAGAGTCATCCCGTCGGTTGCATCTCCCTCTAAAAGATTCTTCTCTTTTAGTAACGTGATGCTCGGCGTGAACGGATCGTTGAAATGATAGGGGTAATAATGGCGTATCTGCGCCAGGGTAATGGGTTCATAAGAGTAGCTGCCCATTACCTGGTGGAGTTGCACCATTACGAAGAAGTCTGGGCGGTCTAGCTCCAACTCGCTCATAAGGGTGGCGACCACAGGTGCGCCTACACGCCTCCTCAAGAGAAAACGCGGCATGAGCGGCGGCAGCTCTTTCAGT
Source organism: Chloroflexia bacterium (assembly GCA_039920445.1). Lineage (GTDB taxonomy): Bacteria > Chloroflexota > Chloroflexia > QHBQ01 > JADMIH01 > JADMIH01. The sequence continues at coordinate 3,767 of JBDSDS010000170.1, read as the reverse complement.
ATTGCTAGTCTCTCATCTCGCGTGTCACCGCTAATAGTCAATATTCACCACCTTTATTTTAACCACCAAGAACGCCAAGAACGCCAAGAACGCCAAGAACGCCAAGATGTTTATTTGAATTATGCATTTTGGGTTGGCGGGTTTCTTTCCAATTCAAAATTCATAACTCAAAACTCATAATTCCCGAAGGGTTCGTTTAGCCCAGGTCGGTCCCGGCGAAGTAGTCTATCTTCATCGCTTGGCGCACACGACGCATTGTCTCTTCGCCTGCCTGTCTGGCTCTGCGGGTGCCCTCCATCAGCACTTCACGTACATACTCCGGTTTGGCCTCGTAGGGAGCGCGCCGCTCTCGAATCGGATCAAGGAAGTCATTCAGCACAGTGACGAGTGATCGCTTTACCGCTACATCGCCGATGCCCCCTATGCGGTAAAGCCTTTTCATCTCCTCGACTTCTTCTTTGTTGGGGTTGAAAGCATCGTGGAAGGTAAAGACCGGGTTGCCTTCGACGTGGCCAGGGTCCGTAGCGCGCAGGCGGGTCGGGTCGGTGTACATGCTCATCACCTTGCGCTCGACCGTTTTGGGGTCGTCCTTGAGGAAGATAGCGTTGCCCATGCTCTTGCTCATCTTGGCCTTGCCGTCGGTCCCCGGAAGGCGCGCCACCTTGCCGATCATGATTTCGGGCATATTGAACGTCGGACCGTAGATGTTGTTGAAGCGATTGACGATGTCTCTTGTAAGCTCTACCATCGGGGCCTGGTCGTCGCCTACGGGCACAAGGTCGGCGTTCACGAACATGATGTCGGCTGCCTGTGACACCGGATAGCCGAGGAAGCCGAATGTGACGTTTTCCTCCAATCCCTTGTCTCTAAGCTCATCTTTTACCGTCGGGTTGCGCTCCAGCCTTGCTACAGTTACAAGGTTGGAGAACAAAACGGTCAACTCGGCGATTGGAGGCACCAGCGATTGTATAAATATAGTCGCTACATCAGGATCGATTCCGACCGCTAAATAGTCCATGAGTACTTCAGTGACGTTATCGCGCACCTTTTGCGGGTCATCGAAGTTGTCGGTGAGGGCCTGGATGTCGGCAATCTCTATAAAGCTCTCATATTCATTTTGCAGCCTCACCCTGTCCTCAAGCGACCCCAGATAGTGCCCGATGTGCAAAGGCCCTGTTGGGCGGTCACCTGTAAGTATTCGCTTCTTCATTACCACAATCCCCTTCTCTGTTATTTCCGATCCTTTGCTCGACTTTGTACAAAAATGAAAGAGGTGAGAACGGGTAAAAGGACCCGCAAGCTAATTGTTGTAAGATAGAAGCTGACCAAAGCGCTATCCGAAACAAGGAGGTTCACGATGTCCCTACCCAACCCGATTATACAAGTTCTGCTCCATTTCCGGCCAGCCTTTACTCGTCCAACCTGGGACAAGGCTCTCGTATTGGTGGTTGGCACCATACTGGCTCGCGGTAGGCGTACCGTCACAGCAGCCCTCAAGCAGATGGGTTTGCACGATGAGCCGGACTTCACTTTGTTCCACCAGGTGCTCAACCGAGCAAGTTGGTCCTGTCTCACATTGAGCCGCTGGAAATATCTTTTTTGGTCATAGGGCGATTATAACAAACCTTATTTGGGAGTCAGATCCTTGTCTTCCATTTCCCACGCATGATCGAGGGTGTGAAAGGCAGTGTGCCGAATCAGGTACCGCAACGGCCACTTGCGGGCCATCTTGTTCTCGGAATGTAACGCCCGAATTGCCTTGCAATAGGCCTCGCGATGCGCCTTCAATCCCTCTTCGGTCAGCATCGCCTCCTGAGCCTCCTGAGCCTCCTGAGCCTCCTGAGGTCTGTCCCGATGGGTGGGCGCCCAGTCATGCTCATTGAAAATCACATGACGGACGATGCGCTCCCGATCTCGCCCTCCGCCCCGCGGGCCACGCTGCATCTCAGCCGAAACGCGGCCGCGCACACCGTCGAAAAACGCCCAACACGCCTGCATCAGCGTCAGTTCACGCTCCAATGCTTCGCCCGGCATGGCTCCCTGGTCGATACCCGAAAACCCGAACGAGATACCCCAGAAGTCAGTTGAGCCTGTGCCCGGATAGCGCTCGACCACGTTGGCTACATCGACGGCGCTGCCGGTCGTGCTGGTGGTGCCAGTCGCAAACTCGGCCTCCATCCCAGCCAGCTTTGCCACCGGTGCATAACGTGGGACGTAGGAGAGTAAGCGTTCAATTGCAGCCTCTCCGGTCTTTGCCCCGCGCTCGAGACCGGGCCAATCCGCTGCCACTGCCACCACCTTCTTGCCCTTCGGTCCGATTTCCAGCGTCACCCTAATGTCGTTAGTGTTGTTCGTTTGGTTATTCATGGCTCCTCCTATCACGCTAAAATATGAGCGTCTGCGTTCTTAGCTCGACTTTGTACAAAAATGAAAGAGGTGAGAACGGGTAAAGGGACCCGCAAGCGAATTGTTGTAAGATAGAAGCTGACCAAAGCGCTATCCGAAACAAGGAGGTTCACGATGTCCCTACCCAACCTGTATTGATTCTTCATTCATTCAGAATGACAATGGAAAGTGAATTCGCTCCCTCAATTAGGTATTATTGAGATAAGTTCTAACAACCAACAATTATTCTGCCGGTTTAGGCCCTTCGTAGCCCGCCGCTTCCGCCATCTCAAGCAGCTCCTGCCAGGGGCCATGTAAGCCGTCTTCGGTTACGCCGTAGTAGATTCGTAGCGAGCCGTCGGGATAGCGGCTTACAAGGTCGAGGCGCATCGCACCTGCCCTGTTGTTGCGCCGCCAGACGCCTATCGGCACAGTAGGGTGCCACGCAACTTCAGCCATCTCGGGTTCGCCGTGCGCACTTTGCAAGATAGCATAATGCCACAACCTGCGGGCCGACTGTCGGGTGACATTATGCACGGTGCTCTTGTTACGCAGGTCGCGCATCGTGTGGTGGTTGACCCCGTTCCTCAGCTCTTTGGCGGTGATCTCGACGCCTGTGCCGGGCGGGTCAGGTGGCTCTTGCGTGGACGTTAATTCTGCCTCGGCGCCCTTCTTCGTTCTGCCCTTACGCTTCGGCTTGGCTAGCTCCGCCTTCTTCGTGGGCACCGACTCTTCGGCAGGTATGGCTTTTGTGTCTTCAGCCGCTGCTGCCTCCGCAGCCTTTTGGGCCGCGCTCTTTCTGCGTCCGCGACCTTTCTTCTCGGCGGGCGTTACCTCAGCCGGTATCTGCGGCCCTGGTTCGATCTCGGCTTCTACCAGGATTGCTTCAGTACCTGCGTCACTGGCCGCGGCGGCAGCGGTGGGCGCATCTATCTCTAACTGCTTATCTGCAACCGATGTCTTGCGCCTACCTCTCCTGGGCTTTTCGGCTTCGGCAACAACTATTTCTTCTCGTGTAAGGTGCTCGGCTGATATCGTAGCCTCCATAGGCTCGTCTGATACAGGCTCAGTCGCAGCAGTAGGCTCAGTGGTAGGCTCTTCAGTGGCTTTACGCCGTCCACGACCGCGTGTGGCCTTTGCGGGCTTGGCTTCGACTGTTTCCTCTACGGCGGCAGCCATCTCCACCTGTTCAGGCTCTGCCTCAACCAGGGATTGGTCTGACATGGCTATCGGCTGGACCTGGCCCTTTAACTTCTCAGGTGGTAGGTTGAGGAGCCTCGCGGCGGGCACTTTTCGCTCGGGTCGTATCGTGGGCGGAGAGGCAGCAGCGGGTTCTCGCCGTTCCTGCGGCATGGCAGGTTGTGCTGTTTGCGGCTCTCGTT
>JBDSDS010000169.1:0-3318 GCA_039920445.1 Chloroflexia bacterium | reverse complement strand
ACTATTGCAGTAATACGCGTGCCAGGGCAATAATCACGCACAGCGCAATTACACCAAAGATGAGATAGGGCCAGCGCTGCCTGCGGTCTATAGATTTGTCTATATCTACTTCCGGCGCATCTGTAGGGTTCTCGTTGTCTGCCAATTGCTTACCTCACTTCAACTTAGTGCACAGTAAGAATTACTTGCTCCAGTAATCGGCCAAAGACGCCTCTGCAACAATCGGCACGTTATTGAGGATGGCATTGCCAGCCCGCACCATCTCACGCTCGACTATGTGCATGACTTCTTCGGCCTGATCGACGCGTACTTCTACGACAATCTCGTCGTGGACAGTGTTAACTGTGCGGGCGTCCCAGTCTTTGAGCGCTTCGCGTATATATATCAGGGCTAATTTGGTCATGTCAGCATTTGATCCCTGGATGGGAGTGTTCTTCCCCTGGCGCTCGATGGCCGCTATCTGCTTGCGGTAGTCGTCCTCGCTCGTGCGCTTGAGGCTTTCGTCGGGGAGATTGTAGAAGCGTTTGCGGCCTATGCTGGTTGCGCTGTAACCAACGCTCACGGCGTCCTTCCCGGCCTTCTCCAGCCACTTCTGAACGCCTGGATACGCCTTGAAGTATCTCGAGATAAGCTCTTTGGCTTCATCGAGCGATACGCTGAGGCGCGGGGCGAGTCCCCCTGGACCCATGCCATACGCCAGGCCGAAGTTGATCGCTTTGGCGGCGTTTCGCTGTGGCTTCTGCACGTCCGCTACCGGCACGCCGAACATCTGCGACGCTGTCAGTGTATGGAGGTCAGCGCCCGATTTGAACGCCTCAACAAATGCAGGGTCGCCACTCAGCTCGGCCAGGATACGAAGTTCCGCCTGCGAATAATCGCACGTAACAAGCTTATATCCAGGCGCGGCAATGAAGCACTTTCGGAAATCCGATGTTGCGGGTATCTGCTGCACGTTGGGGCGGGTACATGAAAAGCGGCCAGTATCGGCTCCGTACTGGTTGAAGTCGGGGTGAATACGCCTGGTCTTAGGGTTGATGAGGCTCAACACGCTCTCACCGAACGCCGACAGGGTCTTTTCCAGGCCACGATATTCGAGTAGCTTCGCCACGGCGGGGTGGTTGAAGCGCACGAGAGTCGACTCCATCGTGTCGGGCAGGTCGACGCCGAGCTTGGCGAAGGTTTCTAGCAACTGGACATTGGAGTTCAGATTTATAGAGGGCACGCCGAACATAGTGGTCTGCATCGTGGCGGGCTGCAACACCTCGCAAAGGTCATCGGCGGCTTTGTCTCTCTGCACGGTCACGTCCTCGATGATCTTGCGCCACCGGACTTCATCTATTTGCACGCCCGCAAGCTCCATGTCGCCCACAGCGGCGATGCACCTGAACTCCAGGTCGGCCACCTGCTCGAGACCGTGCTTCTTCAACTCTTTTACCTGGTCGCGCCAGATCGGCATCATGATAAAGGCGTCGCGGGCAGCGTAATGAAGCTGGTCGGGCGCGAGATAGGAGTCGCCGACGGTAGCCATCTTGTAGAATGCCTCGCGCACCGTCTTGTCGAGGGTGGCGCCGATGTACTTCTGGGCAATAGCTTTGAGCGAGATTTCACGGCTGACGCCCGCAGTCAGGAGGCGCTCGGCAAGCATTGTATCGAAGATGCCCGCTATGGCGATGCCTGTTTGTTGCCGCAACATCTTGTACTCGAACTTGGCGTTCTGGGCTATCTTGAGCACCTGGGGATTCTCCAACACCCCCTTCAGGGCAAGCGGCACCAAACGCTTGCAATCTACGATGTAGACCTTGTCGATAGTAGATACCTGCAACAACAAAAGCTCGGAGGTGTGCGCGTCCAGGCCCGTAGTCTCTGTGTCGAGGCCAAGCACCTTTTCCTTAGACAGCAGGTCGGCGACGTGCGCCAGTCGGGAAGGATCTTGGATAAGCTCGTAGTCGAACTCGTTGTAGTTGCCTGCGCTTGCGGTTACGGGCGCTGAAGTTTGATTGTCGGCTGCGCCGGGCGCGACGTCGTCAGAGAAGAGCATCAGCGGGCCACTCTCAGTTATGGCGAGATCGACGTGTGTCGCGGCGTTGCCGTTAGAGTAACCATTACTATTACCGTTGCCGTTAACATATCCATTTGGTGATGAGCCGGGCTGCATCTCGGTGTAGGCGTGTCCGTTAGCCGGGTAAGCGCCATTGCCGTTCCCCTCGACGTAGGGCAACTCCGGGAGAGGTGGTTCATCTAGCTTATCTCGGTAATCTATGTATAGCTGCCAGTAATAATCTTCGCCGCGCTTCGACCTGCGCCTCTGCGCCTCGACGCTATACGTGGTGTCTGTGCTCTCGACCGAGGCGGAAACGGCTGTGACCTCTTTTACGCAGAAAGGACAGGTATCATAATCGACCCGATGGTAGCGCCCGCAGTCTCGGCAGACGCTGTACTTGCTCTCGACCTGCAATGGGGTCCGGCAATGCTCACAAACGACGCGCGCGGAACCGTCGCCACCACCGTCAGGGGGCAGGGCGCTCCAAGTCTCGCAGGATGAGCACCAGGTTGTCATGTAGTTTGCTCTTTCATAGTTGGATTCTTATTATAACCGTTTCGGGGTAGTGGGCGGGAGCAATCCACATCGATAGGGATTGGTGGTCGGTGGTCGGTAATCACGTTAAACGTTCCCACCGTCTAACCACAGTTGGCCCGTGGTGCGGCGTGTGCTATAATTCGGGGATATTACGCAGAAGATGCCGGGCCAAAAATGGAATGATTATACCGGCTTTCGACCTCGATGAGGAGGCCCTTTTAGATGGACTTTGAACTTTCCAGCGAGCATAAATTATTCCGCGATACAGTGCGTGACTTCGCCGACAGTGAGGTCGCACCAGGCGCTTTGGAGCGTGACAAGACCCATGAGTTCCCGCACGATCTGATAAAGAAGATGGCGGCTCTCGGCCTCTTGGGTGTGCCGTTTCCCGAAGAGTACGGCGGCGCGGGCGGCGACACTCTCTCCTACGCAATCGCTGTGGAAGAGATTTCGCGGGCGGACGGCTCTCTTGGCCTCACGCTGGCGGCGCATACGTCGCTGGGCGCATCGCCTTTCTATCTCTACGGCACACCTGAGCAGAAGCAGAAATATCTCATCCCCCAGGCAAAGGGCGACATACTAGGCGCGTTCGGCCTGACAGAAGCTCATGCAGGCTCGGATGCAGGCGGCACCAAGACCTTCGCCCACCGTGACAATGGCGGGTGGGTCATTAACGGCTCGAAACTCTACATGACCTCAGGGCGCATTGCGGGTGTAATGGTCATCACCGCCAAGACCGA
>JBDSDS010000168.1:0-3424 GCA_039920445.1 Chloroflexia bacterium | reverse complement strand
CATATTATCTTCGGCATGGTTCAGGTCGCTTTTCGGCGTCATGGAGCCAGTCGCCAAAATGCCCCCGTCATCCCGATCTCCTCGAACAAGGCCATAGCTTCGTCCAGCGTCTTCCTCCGCCAATCTTCATCCCGGCGATCTTTGCCGTACCAGGCTTGAGCCAGCTTCCAGGTTTGCTCCAGGGTGAGCGTGCCGCCTCGGGGCTGGTTCCACATTTCACACCACCTGTCGATGTGCTCTTCAGACCTGAAGAGGAGCATCGTCTTTCAGGTGAATTTGATATTGTCCCACCACTTATTGGCAGGCACCGAGAAGTGGGCTATACCTTCGCCACCCGCCGTGCCGCCTTCTATGCGCACTTCCATTGCGTCGTTGCAGTCCCCGCAGCCGGTGGCGATGACTGCATCGCCACCCACCATCGCAGCGATGCCCATAGCATCCCAGATGCAATTGCCCCACCACGATCTCTCGCCCATATTCACCAGGAAAGGAGTGGGCACAGCCGAGAAAGGGTTTGCCATCAATACCTCTCGGTCCCCTTCCTGAAGCACCAAAATGTGCCCCTCTTTCAGTCGCCCGAACGAAGCTCTGACCTTATCTACACTCTCTTGAAGTCCATCCGCAAGTTGGGCTGCGCTCGGCATTGTGCCATGCTCTATCAGCCCCTCATAGACGAGCCTGCGTACCTGTATATCAAATCTTGCCTGTTCTGGACTAGTATTCATAGCGTTTGCAAACCCTCCTATATACGTTTTCCAGTTGTTAGTTTATGTCTCCCGTCCCACAAGCTCACGGGCGATGATGATGCGTTGGATGTGGCTTGTCCCCTCGTAAATCTGCAGACCTTTTATATCGCGGTAGTATCGCTCGACCGGATACTCATTTGAGTATCCCCGGCTGCCGTGGAGCAGCACCGCATCGGAGGCTGCTTTGACTGCCGCTTCGGTGGCGAATAGTTTGGCTATGGAGGCTGCTTTAGTAGCGGGCAGACCTTTTTCCTTCGTCCAGGCAGCGCGATATGTGAGCAGTCTGGCCGCCTCGACATCTGCCGCCATGTCGGCGAGTGTGGCCTGCACCATCTCGAAGTCGTCAAGCCGCTTGCCGAATTGCCGCCTGCTCCGGGCATAGTCTACACACGCATCAAGGCACGCCTGCCCCACGCCGACCGCCCCCGCCGCCACGCCTATCCTGCCTCTATCTAACGCCGACATTGCCACCTTGAAACCTTCTCCTGGTGCGCCCAACATCATGCTCACCGAAACCCGGCAATCTTGCAATGTGATATGCGCATGTTCAGAGGCTCGGTGGCCTAGCTCTTCACCCGGCATAGGCCCTCGGTTGAAGCCGGGCGTGTCGGTCTCGACTATGAAGGCGCATAGCTGCTTGTGGGGTCGCGTGTCTTCCCCCAATGGTGGGTCTAGCCTGGCGAAGACGAGGGCAACGTGCGCGCTCAAGCCGTTGGTGATCCATATCTTCTCGCCGTTTAATACGTAGTTGAACGTTTCAGGCTCAAGGTTCAAATTGGTATCGGAACCTTGAACCTTGAACCTTGAACCTTGAACCGGCGCAGCCGTAGCCTCCATACCCGCCACGTCCGATCCAGCGTTCGGCTCGGTGAGGGCGTAGCAGCCGATCCACTCGCCCAACGCCAATTTAGGCAAATAGCGTTGCTTCTGCTTCTCGGTGCCCCACTCCTGGATACAACCCGCGACCAGCCCGGCATGCACCGTCAGGAAGCCACGCACCGACGAATCAGCCCGCCCAAGCTCTTCGCATACAAGCGCGTAACCCATGTAACCTAAATCCGAGCCGCCGTAGCGCGTGGCGACTGTCGCACCGAGGAAGCCTAGCTCGGCCATCCGCCCGATTAGGTGTGCTGGGAACTCGCCACTCTCATCGGCCCTCCGCGCCAGGGGTGCCACCTCTTCCTGGGCGAAGCGTCGTGCCTCGGCCTGGATGCGCTGCTGTTCAGGTGTTAGCTCGAACTCCATACAACTATCCCTTCTCGAACACGAACTGCATGCGTGGAGTGGAAGTAGTGTGAGGTTTGCGTTCATCGAAGTCGGAGCAGGTTATGACTGTACGGAACCCTATCTTTTCACTCACAGCACATATATCGTCAGGTGTGTAAAGCTGCCATTCATAAGTGTCGTGCTGAGCTGATGGACCATAATCGAGATGAACAGTAAGGCGGTCACCCGTCATGTACTTGGTCTCGACGACCCTGCGGCTGCCAGACTCAAGGACGCGGGTGCCCTGGTTGGCCTTGAAGAAGTCGCGGTTGTAGATGTCCAGCACAAAACGCCCACCCTGTCTGAGCTTAGCGCATATCTGTCTCAAAACTTCCTTGTTCTCCTCTTCGTTGAAGTAGCCTAAGCTCTGCCAGAGGTTGAGCACGACATCGAACTGTCCCCGTAAGGGTGATAGATCGCGCATATCTCCCTGGACGAACTCTATCTTGCCCCCAATGTCATGCTTGCGGGCAGTTTCCAGGGCGTAAGAGCTTGCATCAAGTCCCGTCATTATATAACCAAAATCGGCCATCGCCAGCGAATGCCTGCCGGTGCCGCAACATAGATCGAGTACCAAGCGGTAATCACGTAATGGTAAGTTCCGGGTAAGGAAATCGATCTCATCGCCTGTCGAGACGGGCGAGGCGCCAAGCAGGAAGGTATCGAACCAGGTTGGTGAGTACGCATTAGCCATGGCTATGGGTAGACTCAATGCCGAGCGATCCTTGCGATTCGGCGGTTGATAAAAGGCGCGAAGTGACCCTTATATCTCTCCTGGACGTGGAGCAATTGCCAATCGTCGCCTGTAATTCTGCCTCGGCAAAAGGATGAGCGGCAACGGCAGGGCGCTTCGAGCACCGTTTCAGGATCGGGGCTTGTCGAGAAGAGTGCATAATCAACGGTAACTTCCTCCCCGGGCGCGATGTCTTTACGGGCAATGAAAGTGATTTCGTCCGCCATCCAGATGTTCGAGTCACATGAATGGTTCATAGAGCAAATATTACTCCGTGCGTCCCTGGGTAAATCCATTATCAGATGTAGGTCTTCATCTATCTGTATCGTGTTCACATAGTCCGTCGCTGCCGCCATTGCAGCCTCAAGTTGCGGCCCATTGACAATTGCACCCCCAACTATTTGCACCACTTCGCCCTGTCTTATAGGGGCAGTGGCGTAGACACCTTTACCTTTGCCCGGAGCATCATGCACTTCACACCGTGGGTCGCCCCAGGATACGCGGGGGTAGTCTCTCATTCCGGCAGAACCGCTATCCCTTCTATCTCGATCATTACGCCCTCCTGGAAAAAGCGGGAGATCTCCAGTAGTGCGGTCGCCGGGTAATATGCTCCAAAGAACTCTTTATGCACTTGCCCAAGCGAATTGAGGTTTTGAATATAATTATCCCGGTCCCCCAC
>JBDSDS010000167.1:0-4332 GCA_039920445.1 Chloroflexia bacterium | reverse complement strand
TACTGGTTGGCGGCCACCGCGATTTGCCGCCCCGCCACCGCATGCTTCGCGACGCTATAGAGTGGAGCTACGACTTACTCGACCCCGGCGAACAGACCCTCTTCCGCAGGCTGGGTGTGTTCGTAGGCGGTTTCACACTCTCCTCAACCGAAGCGGTCTGCAATTCTGGGGTCGATCTGCCAATCGACGTGCTGGATGGTCTCGGATCGTTACTCAGCAATAGCCTGTTGCAGCGCCGCCGAGATCAGCAAGGCGGCCTGAAAAGCGAGGCCCGCTTCAGTATGTTGGAGACCATTCGCGAGTACGCGCTGGAGCGTCTCACTAATAGTGGAGAGGAGGAAGCTATACGGTGTGTCCACACAGAATATTTTCTGGCCCTGGCGGAAGCTGGAGATGTACAGTTGCGCGGACCTGAGCAGACCGAGTGGTTAGCGCGGTTGGAGACTGAGCACGGCAATTTCAGGGGGGCAATGAACTGGGCGCTCACACAGGGGGAAGTAGAACTTGGTCTGCAGCTCGCAGGAGAGCTAGGTTGGTTCTGGGAACTGCGCGGTCACTACACTGAAGGTAGAGAGCGTTTGGCATCTGCGCTTGCACTCTACCCACCTCCCACAACCGGGAAGGGACACACAGCAGTAGCCGCAAGGGCTCTTAATTCTGCGGGGAGGCTCGCCTATGCCCAGGGCGATATACATAATGGACGCCTTCTCCTGGATGAGGCACTCGCCATAGCAACCGAACTTGACGACAAGTGGCTCATGCTTCTCACCCTCCACAACCTGGGTAACGTTGCCAGCGCCGAAGGTAATGAGGCTCTTGCAAGAACCTACTACGAGGAAAGCCTGGTGGCGGCGCGAGAATATGGAGACCCGTGGGGTCTCGCGTGGGCGCTGATGGGCATGGGGTATATATGCATTAATGGTGGTGATTACGAAGGTGCACGCATTTACTTCGAGGAAAGCCTGGAAGTAAGGCGGGGCATGCGCGACAGGTGGGGCATAGCGCGTTCATTCACCGAACTGGGTGCCACCGCGCGTCTACAGGGCGACTATCATAAGGCGCGAGCATTTTATGACGAGTCCCAGGCGATCCACGAGGAGCTGGGCCACAAGGGATGGGTGAGTAACTTGATGTACAGCCTGGGCCACGTTGCCTTGCACCTCGGGGAATATACCCAGGCGGAAGAACAGTTCAAAGGAGCCATGACTTTTTACACGGAAAGCGGCGACAGGGTGAGCGCCGCTTCATGTATTGCGGGCTTCGGCCTGGTCGCATACTACAGGTTCGAAAAAGAGCGCGCGGCCACTCTATTTGGGGCAGCCGGTTCGATACACCGCGTCTCAAATTATCATATAGAAGCGTTCGATAGAGCCGAGTTCGAAGCTGCCATTAATTCCATTCGAGAGGCAGCGACCGGCAATCAGGTGATTGCTGACGCATGGGCAGCCGGGGAGAAGATGACGCTGGAGGAAGCCATCGACTACGCCTTATGACCACACCATGAGACCTTAGGATAGTGATGAGTAATGCGTGACGTGGTCGATGGAAACGCCTTCCATTTACAAGTACGCCAATAATCCTGACATGAGATGTCAACAATAGGATGGTATAATTAGGAGCAGTTAACTATTTATTTAGAGGTATTGGAGAGCAAAGTTGCCACAGTTTCAGGTAGTATCAGACTTCGTACCTATGGGCGACCAGCCCCAGGCCATACAGAAGCTCGAAGAAGGCATAATTTCAGGCTACAAGAACCAGACCTTGCTGGGGGCCACGGGCACGGGCAAAACTTTTGTCATGGCGAAGTTGATCGAGGCTACCCAAAAGACTACCCTTGTCCTCGCACATAATAAGACGCTGGCCGCCCAGCTTTACCAGGAGTTCAAAGACTTCTTCCCCAACAATGCCGTCGAGTACTTCGTATCTTATTACGATTACTACCAGCCCGAAGCCTACATCCCCCGAAGTGACCTTTACATCGAGAAGGACGCCGACATAAACGAGGAGATAGACAAGCTCCGTCATGCAGCTACGCGCGCTCTCTTCGAGCGTAAAGATGTCATCATCGTCGCGTCGGTCTCCTGCATATTCGGCCTCGGTTCGCCGGAGGAGTACGGCAAGATAGTGCTTCCGCTCAAGAAGGGCGGCAGCATGAGGCGCAACACCGTCCTGCGTAAATTAATCGATATGCACTACACGCGCAACGACCAATCGCTGGTGCGCGGCAACTTCCGGGTGCGCGGCGATACTCTCGAACTGATGCCCGCCTACGAAGAGATGGGGCTGCGCGTCGAGTTCTGGGGCGACGAGATAGAGCGCATCCTCGAGTTCGACCCGCTCACCGGCGAAGTGCTGATAGAGCGCGCCCAGACGAACATCTACCCAGCCAAGCACTTTATCACCTCCGAGGAGAAACTGGCAGCCGCGATACAGGACATCGAGGCCGAGATGGTCGAGCGCGTAACCGAACTGAGGGACGAAGGTAAGATAGTAGAAGCCCAGCGTCTCGAGCAGCGCACCAAATATGACCTGGAGATGCTCCAAGAAACAGGCTATTGCTCAGGCGTCGAGAACTACTCGCGTCATCTGTCGCGCAGGCAGGCGGGCGAAACCCCCTCCACCTTACTAAACTATTTCCCCGACGACTGGCTTTTGATGGTAGACGAGTCGCACATCACGCTGCCCCAGGTGCGCGGTATGTCCGGCGGCGACCGCTCGCGCAAACTAACCCTTATCGAGTATGGCTTCCGCCTTCCCTCTGCTGCCGACAACCGTCCCCTCACCTTCCCCGAGGTCGAGCAGCACATCAACCAGGCAGTATTCGTAAGCGCCACCCCCGGCCCTTATGAGTACGAGCACAGCGAACAGCAGGCCGACCTCATCATCCGTCCGACCGGCCTGATAGACCCCTCGATAGAGGTCAAACCGACTGATGGGCAGATAGATGACCTTGTAGAGCAGATCAAGACGCGCATCGACAAGGGACAGCGCGCCCTCGTCACCACGATGCGTACCAAGTTCGCCGAGCAGATAGCCGATTATCTCAAGGAAGTGGGTATCCGGGCGCAGTATATCCATCATGAGATAGAGGTAATAGAGCGGGTAGAAATCCTACGTGACCTTCGCCTCGGAATTTACGATGTGGTGGTAGGCATCAACCTCCTGCGCGAAGGTCTAGACCTTCCTGAGGTGTCGCTGGTCGCTATCCTGGATGCCGACAAAGAAGGCTTCCTGCGCTCCCGCGACGCGCTCATCCAGCAGATAGGCCGCGCCGCCCGCCACGTCGAAGGCCACGTCATCATGTACGCCGACGTGGTCACCCGCTCGATGCAAGGGGCAATCGAAGAGACCTACCGCAGGCGCGAGATACAGATCGCGCACAACCTGGCTAACGGCATCGAGCCTGCCTCCATCCAGAAGGAAGTGCGTGACCTCACCGACCGCGTGCGGGCCGTCGCTGAGACCCAGGCAGAGTACACCATCTCACCCACAGGCGAAATCCACCTCAACCGCGACGAGATCGCCCGCATGGTAAAGGACCTCGAAGGCCAGATGAAGTCCGCCGCCAAGTTGCTCGAGTTCGAGAAGGCAGCCGCCCTGCGCGACAAGATAGTCGAGTTCAGGCGCATGATGGAAGTGGAGGTATAAGATTATGGTTGTCAGCATAGAGAGACGGCACTTCACAGTTGAAGAATATCATCGTATGGCTGAGACGGGCATTATCTCAGACGACGAGCGCGTTGAGCTGATCGAAGGGGAGATTTGGAGGATGAGTCCTATTGGGAGCCGCCACGCCGCATGTGTAAACCGCCTAACCAAGTTGATTGAACGTTTTGCAGGAGATAGTGCTATTGTGAGCGTTCAGAACCCGGTGCTACTATACGACGACTCGGAGCCGGAGCCGGATGTAGCCTTACTGCGCCCTCGCAACGACTTCTACGCCGGTGGGCACCCTGGAGCGCATGATGTGTTACTCATAGTGGAAGTGGCCGACACTTCGCAAGAAAAAGACCGCAAAGTCAAAGTCCCTTTGTATATGAGAGCAGGTATCCTGGAGGTGTGGTTGGTTGATTTGGTCAACAGTGTAGTTGAAGTCTACATGCAATCTGCGAATGAAACCTATGAAGCAGCCAGAATATATGAGCGTGGCGAATACGTTGAGGCTGAGACTATTCCAGGTCTGCGCTTACGAGTTGATGAAGTGCTAGGCGAGCAAAGCGGCCCTCAACGATAGCGCAACTAACAGATATCCTCCATAACGTAGCATACTCAGTAATGGCGTAAATATAAGAGTTTGTTGTTATTGCATACAAGAAGAGCAGACCATAAGGT
>JBDSDS010000166.1:0-8052 GCA_039920445.1 Chloroflexia bacterium | reverse complement strand
GTGCCAACATATTTTGTCTGCAATGGATAAAGCTGACGGCTGATAGCTGATGACTGACAGCTTCTTATTCCCGTTCCTCTACTATTACCGTTATGTGGCTGCTCCGCTTGAGTATGGGGGAAGCCATACCCCTGGAGCGAGCGCGGAAGCGCTTGAAGACAACTCCCTCGTCCGCGTAGATTCTCTTGATGTAAAGGTCTTCCGGCGCCATCTGAAAGTTATTCTCAGCGTTAGCGGCGGCGCTCTTGACCACGCTCAGGATTTCTGGGGCCGCGCCGTGCGGCAGGAAGCGCAGGATCGCGATTGCCTCATCCACGCTCTTGCCGCGTACCGTATCAAGTGCCATCCGCACCTTCTTGGGCGACCGGCGTATGTTTCTTGCTATTGCTCTTACTTCCATTTGTTGTTCCCCTTGCTGCGTGAAACGTGAAACGTGAAACGTGAAACGTGAGGTCGAATTGCGAGCCGTGAAGTCTGAGCTAGTTATCACGTTTCACGTTTCTATCATCTATCTTGGTCGGGTAGACCTCTCGGTGTGCGCGTGACCCTTGTAGAAGCGGGTGAGTGCAAACTCGCCGAGGCGGTGGCCTACCATGTTCTCGGTTATGTAGACCGGGATGTGGCGGCGACCATCATGCACGCCGATGGTGTGTCCCACCATGTCGGGCGTGATTGTGCTGGCGCGCGCCCAGGACTTGATAACCTTCTTCTCGTTCCTGGAGTTCATCTTGCGGATCTTCTCCTCCAGGTTCGCGTCTACGTATGGTCCCTTTTTGGCTGAACGAGTCATCTTCTCTCCTCATTTTGGATTTTGGATTTTGGATTTTGGTGGCATATTGCAAATACCCACTTATAATCCAAAATCCAAAATCGGCAATCCAAAATTATCTCTGTCCCTTGCCCCCGGCCTGTGGGCCACGGCGGCGTCCACGGATAATAAACTTGTCGGTGCGCTTGTTGTTGCGCGTGCGATAGCCCTGCGCGGGCTTGCCCCACGGTGTCTGAGGCTGTCCACCCCTCGGAGCGCGTCCCTCGCCGCCACCATGAGGGTGATCGACCGGGTTCATGGCTGCCCCACGTACCTGGGAGCGCCTGCCGAGCCATCGGCTGCGTCCCGCCTTACCTATACGGATATTCTCATGATCGACATTACCGATCTGGCCTATCGTGGCGCTACAGTTGACATGCACCATGCGTACCTCGCCGGAGGGGAGGCGCACCTGGGCGTAGGTCTCGTCGCGGGCCATTAACTGGGCTGCTGTACCTGCGCTGCGTACCATCTGGCCGCCCCTGCCGATGTTCAACTCGATATTGTGTATCTGCGTGCCGAGCGGGATGCGGCGCAACTGCAATGTATTACCCACTTTTATCTCAGCCTGGTCGCCCGACATGATGCGGTCGCCGACCTTCAGGCCCAGCGGCGAGAGAATGTACCGCTTCTCACCATCAGCGTAGTGGATCAAGGCGATGCGAGCCGAACGATTAGGATCGTATTCAACCGCCGCGACCTTGCCCGGTATGTTGTGCTTATCGCGCTTGAAGTCGATGATGCGGTAGGCCTGCTTGTGCCCACCCCCACGATGGCGTATTGTGATACGGCCCGTGTTGTTACGGCCACCTGTCCGCTTCTGCGCGACGAGCAGCGACTTCTCAGGCTTCTTCTTCGTGATCTCCTCAAATGTGGAGACACTCATGAACCTGCGTCCTTCAGATGTCGGCTTATATACTTTTACTGGCATTACGCTTCCCCTTAATACTCGCTACTGGTCTCTAAGAACTAACCACCAGCAACTAACAACTACTCCTAGATACCTTCAAATATCTCTATGCGCTGGCCGGGGGCCAGGGTGACTATGGCCTTCTTCCAGCCGGTACGGTAGCCGCGGAACTTGGTGCGCTCGCGGCGAACTTTGCGGTGGACGTTGAGAGTGTTGACGGCCAGCACTGTCACGCCGAAGGCTGTCTCGACGGCGGCCTTGATCTGAATCTTGTTGGCATCGGGCGCGACCTCGAAGGTGTAGCGGCCCTGTGCCATCAGGTCTGTATTGCGCTCGGACAGGATTGGCCTGCGAATAACATCGTATAGGTGCGGCATTATGCTTCCTCACTCCCCTTTTTAGTAGCTTTCTTGTCTGACTTGTCCGCCCTGGCTTTGGGCTTGGCCGCGGAGCCAGATGCGACGCTCTTGCGCGGCGTCTTTGCAGCCGAGGCATCAGCACCCTTGCCTTCTGTTTCTACGGCAGCCTTCGCAGCAGGCTTCGCCTTTGCTGCCAACTTCTTAGCCGGTGCCTTCTTAGCCGGTGCCTTCTTTGCGGTCGCTTTCTTAGGGGCCACTTTCTTTGCTGTCGCCTTCGCCTTTGCTTCCGTCTTTGCTTCCGTCTTTGCTTCCGTCTTAGTTTCGTCGACAGCCTTCGTCTTAGCGGCAGGCTTGGTCTTCTTCTTTGGGGCCTCACTACCATCTTCATCCTCGGTGATCTCTACCCGCGAAATCTTGAGGCGACCACCTGTGTTGCCCAGTATATTCGTAATTATGTCAAGCGATGCTTTGGGCAGTACCAGGTAATCGAACTTGAGCATGTCAACTATGCTAAGCAGGTTTACCGGCATTGTCTTGACGCGCTCAAGGTTGCCTGCGGCCTTTTCGATGTTATCTTCCTGGGCGGCGGTCATGATGAGGGCGCTGCTCTCGCCAACGTTGAGGCTTGTGAGGGCTTCCTTCATCGCCTTTGTGCGCGGCTCTAACTCGTCGAAGTTCTCGATGACGACAATCTGGTTCTCGGCTGCCTTCGCTGATAAGACGCCACGAATTGCGAGGCGGCGCATCTTGCGAGGCATATCCTGCTCGTAGGAGCGAGGGTGGGGACCGAAGACCACGCCACCATGTGCCCACTGAGGCGAGCGAGTAGAACCCTGTCGAGCGCGGCCTGTTCCCTTCTGGCGCCACGGCTTGCGACCACCACCACGCACATCGGCGCGGGTCTTAGTACTATGCGTTCCCTGGCGAGCGTTAGCCTGCTGGCGGAGGACAGCCTGCTGTATCACCGCGATGTTCGGCGTGATACCAAATATGTAGTCGTCCAGCTCTACCTGCCCGACCTCTTTACCCACCAGATTGTGTACTGCTACTTGCACTTCGGACTCCTCTTTACGAGTTGTTAGTTGTTGGTTCTTAGTTGTTAGTGAGCTTTGAAACTAACAACTCGCAACTAATAACTATTTCTTCACTGCCTTGCGAATGATAACGCTCGCCTTGGTTGGGCCGGGCACTGCGCCCTTGACCATAATCAGGTTGCGCTCGGTATCTACAGAAACAATGCGCAGGTTCTGGACCGAGACCCTGTCGTTGCCCATGCGGCCCGCCATCTTGGTGCCCTTGAATACGCGGCCTGGCGTGCTGCCGGGGCCGATCGATCCGGGGGCGCGTGCGCGGTCGGACTGACCGTGTGTACGCGGCCCACCCTTGAAGTTATGACGCTTCATAACGCCTGCGAAGCCCTTACCCTTGCTCACGCCGATTACATCAATGATATCGCCCGATGCGAACATCGAGACATCTATGCGGTCGCCCAGCTTGGGGGCGTCACCCTCAACAACGGGTACTTCGCCCAGGTACCTTACCAACGGCAGTTTCTTCTTGCGTAGATGGCCGCGCTCCGGCTGGGTCAGCTTCTTGTCCTCGGTCTCGCCCCAACCTAGCTGCACGCCATAATAGCCGTCGGTCTCTTCGGTCTTCACCTGAGTGACCACGCAAGGCCCGGCCTCGATCACGGTGACGCCGGTAGCGATACCGCCCTCTTCAAACACCTGGGTCATGCCCAACTTTCTGCCTAGAATACCTACTATCATTTCGCTTTGCTCCTGAACGTGAAACGTGATGCGTGAAACGTGAATTACTTTATCTCACGTTTCTCGTTTCTCGTTTCCGCTTACTTGATCTCCACATCCACGCCCGCCGGGAGGTTGAGCCTCATGAGGGCGTTGATCGTCTTCTGGGTCGGCTCAAGGATGTCGATGAGCCGCTTGTGTGTGCGGATCTCGAACTGCTCCTGCGAGTCTTTGTCGATGAAAGGCGATCTGATGACGGAGAACTTCTCGATCTTGGTCGGCAGGGGCACGGGTCCGGCAACAAGTGCGCCGGTGCGCTCTGCGGTTTCAACGATCTGCACCGCCGACTGGTCGAGTATCCTGTGGTCAAATGCCTTCAGACGTATTCGTATCTTCTGCTTTGCGGCCATACTTTTATCGTGCTCCTGCGCTTATCTTTCTGTTGCTATCCTGATAGACACGGGTAAGGGCGAACACCAGGTCCGCCCTTACAATCAACTTATGCTTTTGCCTTCTCCACAAGTTCCCGCGCAATCTGCTGGGGTACTTCCTGGTAGTGGTCAAACTCGAACGATGAGGACGCACGTCCCTGGGTCATCGAGCGAAGGTCGGTCGTATATCCGAAGAGGTTGGCTAGGGGCACATAACCCCGAACCGTCACACCGCCTGATTTGGACTCCGTACCCTCGACGTGGCCCCGGCGGCTGTTGAGGTCGCCTATCACGTCACCCATGAACTGCTCCGGCGCGACGATCTCGATGCGCATGATCGGCTCAAGGATAACCATCTTGCCTTTTTCGAGGGCTTCCTGGAGGGCCATTGAGCCTGCGATCTCGAATGCCATTTCATTGGAGTCGACCTCATGGTAGGAGCCGTCCACGACGGTTGCTCGGATGTCGACCACAGGATAGCCTGCGCGACCACCCGACTCCATCTTCTTTGAGATACCTCGACCAATAGGCGCGATGTATTCCCTGGGAATGGAGCCGCCGACGGTCTTGTTGAGGAACTCAAATCCGCCGCCACGGTCCATAGGCTCGAACTCGACTACTGCGTCACCGAACATACCACGACCACCCGACTGCCTCTTGAAGAGGCCGCGAGCGCGCACCGGCACAGTGATCGTCTCTTTGTAGGCCACTTGCGGGCGGCCACGGTTGGCTTCTACCTTGTATTCGCGGAACATGCGGTCGAGCAATACTTCAAGATGTAACTCGCCCATACCGGATATGATTACCTGGCCCGAATCCTGGTCGGTGCGCACCCTGAATGTGGGGTCTTCTTCCGAGAGACGAACAAGAGCGTTGTCCATCTTGTCCTGGTCGGACTTGGTTTTAGGCTCGACGGCGATAGAGATAACAGGCTCCGGGAACTTGATACTCTCTAAGATGACTGGATTGGTAGGGTCACACAACGTGTCGGCGGTGAAGGTATCTTTCAGGCCGACGATGGCGGCAATATCACCGGCATACACTTCCTGTATATCTTCACGATGGTTCGCGTGCATCTGGAGTAGGCGGCCAAGACGTTCTTTCTTGCCCTTAGTGCTATTCAGCACGTAAGTGCCCGCGCCTATCTTGCCCGAGTAAACTCGGAAGTAAGCGAGCCGACCCACAAACGGGTCTGCCACAATCTTGAAGACAAGGGCCGAGAAAGGCGCATTCTCGTCGGTAGGACGCTCGACCGGCTCTTCCTGCCCAGGTACGAGACCCATCACAGGGGGAACGTCCAAAGGCGAAGGCAGGTAGGCGATTACCGCATCTAGAAGTTGCTGCACGCCCTTGTTCTTAAGGGACGATCCGCAAAGAATAGGCACGAGGCGGTTGTCTATAGTTGCACGACGAAGGGCTGATATCAACTCATCGTTGGAGATTTCTTCGCCTTCGAGATAGCGGAGTGTCAGTTCATCGTCGCTTTCTACGATAAGCTCGATCATCTTCTCACGATGAGTACGGACCTCATCGGCCATGTCTGCCGGGATATCCGAGTTCTCCATCGTCGTGCCGAGGTCGTCTGTATATATGAAGGCCCGGTTCTCGACGAGGTCTACTATACCCTTGAAACCCGACTCGATGCCGACCGGAAGCTGGATAGGCACTGCATTCGCGCCGAGGCGGTCACCGATCATCTCGATGGTACGCCAGAAGGATGCACCTGTGCGGTCCATCTTGTTCACGAAGCATATGCGGGGCACGTTATAGCGATCAGCCTGCCGCCAAACTGTCTCTGACTGTGGCTCTACACCGGCGACTGTATCGAACACGACCACACCACCGTCGAGCACGCGCAATGAGCGCTCTACCTCGACCGTGAAGTCTACGTGGCCCGGTGTGTCGATGATATTGATGCGATGATCGGCCCACTCGGCGGTGGTGGCGGCGGCGGTAATAGTGATACCACGCTCGCGCTCCTGCTCCATCCAGTCCATAGTAGCAGAGCCTTCGTGTACCTCGCCCATCTTGTAGATACGGCCGGTATAGTAAAGGATGCGCTCGGTGGTGGTGGTCTTACCGGCGTCGATGTGGGCAATGATGCCTATATTTCTTGTTCTTTCCAGAGGAAACGCTCTGGGCACTGGTCTCTCCTTCGGAGAATTATGAGTTTTGAATTATGAATTGTGAATTAGACGGAGATAATCAATTCAACATTCAACATTCATAATTCTGTCTAGTATTTATAATGTGAAAATGCTCTGTTGGCCTCGGCCATCTTGTGGGTGTCTTCTCGGCGCTTGATGGTGGTGCCCATATTGTTCGCGGCGTCCATCAACTCTGCGGCGAGACGGTCCGACATACTCTTGCCACTGCGCTTGCGGGCGGCGCCCAGCAGCCAGCGAATAGCGAGAGAGAGGCGGCGATCACCCTTGATTTCGACGGGCACCTGATAGGTCGCGCCACCTACGCGGCGGGGCTTGACCTCGATGACAGGTGTCGCGTTGCGAAGCGCCTGCTCGAATACCTCGATACCAGGGCGCTTGGCGCGGCGCTCAAGCTCATCGATGGTGTTATAGATAATGCGCTCGGCAAGACCCTTCTTGCCAGCCAGCATCAGTTTGTTGACGAACCGCGATACCAAAAGGCTGTTGTACTTGGCGTCCGCTGTCAACTCGTGCTTTACGTATCTTCCTCGCCTGGGCATATCTAAAACTCCCGTTTAACTAAATAGGAACTGTTCCCCGCGCCGCTCACACATCACACGGCGCATGGGACAGTTCCCATACTTTGCAGTCACCTTTGGGGGTAACCACACGCCCGTGAGCGTGCGTTATACTCATTGTTTAGTTGTTGGTTGTTAGTTTTCTACACACTAACAACTTCGTAATTACTTCTTGCCCTTCTTCGTCTTGGTCGGGTTCTTGGTGCCGTACTTGGAGCGTCCGCGCTTGCGGTCTTTCACGCCCTGGGCATCAAGAGTGCCGCGAATGATATGGTAGCGCACGCCAGGCAGGTCCTTCACACGACCGCCTCGGATAAGCACTACCGAGTGCTCCTGCAGGTTGTGACCCTCACCCGGAATGTAGGCCGTAACTTCCATGTTATTGGAGAGCCTTACGCGGGCGATCTTGCGAAGAGCCGAGTTCGGCTTCTTCGGGGTCATGGTACGCACCTGTGTGCAAACACCACGCTTCTGGGGAGAACCCTTACCGCGCGTCATCTGCTGCGTGTGCGAATTCAATGTAAAGCGAAGCGCGGGAGCCTTGCTCTTCTTTGTGCCGGTGGTGCGCCCTTTGCGTACCAGTTGATTAATTGTCGGCATCTTTTCTCCTCAATCCTAAACATGGCGCGTAAAGACGCACAGTTGGTAATTATATAGTATGTCGAAGTGTGTGTCAAGCGCGCTTCGCGCTAATTGTGAATTGTGAGTTTTGAATTAAGAATTAACTTAGGGTCAGTCCTAATTCGCAACAAGAGACCTCACCGAGAAGTGAGGTCCAATGGTTGTGAGACTCTAAAGACACAACTACAGTTCAGATTCACCACCCTCTACTTTTCTCAAATACCAGGAAAGAGTCATATAGCTCCATGTCGGTAACGGTAGCCTATCCCACTCACCATCTCGACTGAGGAGGCTTCCTCTCCGAGCTTCCTCCTTAGTTGGCGTACTACCGGTGGTGTCGCCTCCGTGGGCAATGACTAGTGTTGCCATGCCGGAGCCGAGGATGGCGACCAACATTCCGCCAATTACCAGGCTAAAGTTCTTCAGACCTTTCATTTCTATCATCCTATT
>JBDSDS010000165.1:0-6631 GCA_039920445.1 Chloroflexia bacterium | reverse complement strand
CAGGCGCGGTGCGTATCTCCCCCTATTTCTATAACACCTTTGAGGAGAACAGCATCGTTATCGAGGCGTTGAAGAAAGCAAGATAAGATTCACAGATTCTCATCAAACGGCACAATACTTCTCGCTTGGCGAGTTTATCCGTACATGCATTCAATTCCTAACTGTCTTGAGGCGTAGATGTGACGCAAATCCCGGAAGACGTAAATGCCCAACTCGCGTCCAAGCTCAAGGCAACGCTGCCCTCACACATCTTTGACCTTCTCACCAGCGCAGCAGTTCAGGCAGAGAACCAGGGGTGGCAGATCTATCTGGTCGCCGGTATTCTGCGCGACTCCCTATTGGGCCTTGACGTTCGAGATTTAGATATTTCTGTCGTTGGAAATGCGCTGCAAATCGTCGAAGAGTTGGCGAGGTCATCCGGCTTTGAGCTTGAGGTCTTTGGGCAATTCGGCACTGCGACCCTCAAACGGCCTGGTGAACCAGATATCGACCTCGTGACCGCACGCAAGGAGTCTTACCCGCAGCCAGGCGCACTCCCTATAGTAGAAGCCGGCGACATCTACGATGATCTGGCGCGGCGCGACTTCTCGGTGAACGCTATGGCTGTTCAGTTTACGCCCGGCGGATTTGGCATGTTACTCGACCCGCACGACGGCATTGCCGACCTACGCGCTCGCTCAATCCGGCTGTTGCACAACCAAAGCTTCCGCGACGACCCGACCCGCATATTCCGCGCGGTCAAGTTCGCCCGCAGACTCGGATTCAGCATCGAAAAACAGACATTGGAGCTAATTCTCCAGGCGGTGCGCGACGGCGCTTTGTACACCGTTTCGATGGACCGTATTACCCGCGAGATCATGCTCATCCTGGAAGAACCACGGGCGGACGCAATGCTGTGGGACCTCGACCGCTTCGGAGTGTTGACCTCCATACACCCACTCTTGTCGTGGCCCTATGAGCCAGGCAAGATCAGATCATACCAGGACGAATTGCTTACGCCAGAAGAGCGCCGCGATACCTACCTTGCCGTATTGGGGGCAGAGCTCGGGCCAGAGCCTGACGAAGCTGATAACGTAGCTCACTGGCTCAGCCTCCCCGCTCCGCAAGCAAAACTGATGCGCGACGCTGCTCGTCTGGGCAAACTCTGGCCTCAGCTTAGTGAAGAACAATCGAGATGGAGGATATATAACCTGCTACGCGAGCTGGATGTCAGGGCTTTAGAAGCTTATGCGCGTATTGAAGCGCTGCGATCAGATAAGACCGCATGGGAAAGGCTCGTGCTGTTCCTTGATACGCTTCGGCATATCAAACCCGAAATCGGGGGAGATTACCTGGAAAGCCTCGGCGCAAGGCCAGGCCCAATCTACGGCGAGGTGCTGGAGCAACTACTGGAGGCGAAGGTAGAAGGGAACGTGCCCACGCGGGCAGATGAGGAAAAGTTCGTGCGCGAAAAGCTCACGCAAGGGGAGTAATCTGGGGCAGAAGGGGCGATACCACGACGCTTGCTGAAATACCGCCCCTGCTGGAAGAAAGCAGGCAGCTTTATTTTGTTGTTGCCGCCGCCGCAGCCTTCTTTTCCTTCGATGCCGCCTTGGTCACCTGCTTGCGCTTTTTGTCGTTGTTCTTTGGACTTTTATCACCCATGTGAGTATTCCCCCTTTCGCATTAGTAACGGACATCCTAGCAATACTTATATCACCCATACACCTAATGTGTCAACAGTCTTAAGACCTAGTGAGATGTGCATATGTCTGTTCTCAGACGCGAATGGAGATCACAAACATGATAATAGGCGTACTGTCCGATACACATGGCACAATTCATCCTCGCTTGCTGCCAACGTTTCGAGAGGCCGGGGTGCAGCTAATCTTGCACGCGGGTGACGTGGGTGATCCGGCTGTTCTGGAAACGCTGTCGTCAATCGCTGAGGTAGTGGCCGTGCGTGGCAACGTGGATAACGAGGGCATGAGCGTAGGGGGGACGGCAGAACTGCCGGAAGAAATACGCAAGACCTGGAACGGTGTAGACATCTATATGACGCACATCGGCGACAAGCCCAAAGTCTGGATACGTGCCCTGTCCAACCCGAAACCCCAGGTCGCCATCTGCGGCCACAGCCATGTCTCACTGCTTGAAAAGTTAGGAGGAGTACTTTTCCTCAATCCTGGGTCGGCGGGCACGAGGCCGCGCTTCGGTGGAACCTTCAGCGCCGCTTTGCTCACAGTAGAAAACGGTAAAGTGGCTGCGGAGCTGATAGATTTCGGCAGATAGCAAAGAGGTGCAGATCAAGTGCGAGCGACAAATATCATACGCTCGCTCTCCGGCCCAAAATCCTCAAGCTCGTACCCACCATAGACTTTCTCCACCTTGTACCCCGCCGCTTGCAGCAAAAGCTCTATCTCGAATCTTCCCGTCCAACTCAGGCTTAACTCATCAGTGAAACGAGTCATCAGGCCATCTGCGTCCAACATATCATAGAAAATGCTTACATCGTGCGTCTGGGTCGAATAATCCACCTGCCCGGATACTAGCTTATGTAAAGTGAAGTCTCATTCCTTATCGTAGAAAGTTCCCTGTAGAATCAGATTTCCATCATCGGGGGAGAGGAAATGAGGAAAGGGTGGGGTGAGATCGAGAATCAGGATGCCGTGCGTGACAAGGAGTGGAACCAGGCCCCGCAGCATTGCCAGTTGTTCTTCGGAAGAAAGCAGGTAAGCGAAGGTGTTCAGAGCGCAAAAGGCCATGTTGAAAGGCCCACCCAACTTACCCTCAAGGTGACGCATGTCGGCGCACACAAGATCAACCTGCCTGGCGGTCCCAGTCCCAATATTCTCAAGGCGCTGCCGCGCCAATTCAAGCATCTCCGGGGATGTATCAATACCCGTGACGTTGAACCCGGCCTCGCTGAGCGCGCTCAATAACCTTCCGGTGCCACAACCTAACTCGAGTATGGGTAACTTCCGCTCTGAGTCGAGGGCGTGTGCGTACTGTACATAGAAATCCGAGTCTTCGGCATAATCCCTGTACTCCAAATCGTAAAACCGGGCCAGGGCTGCCGCTCTCGATCCAAAGCGTGTTGTTGGGGGAGTACTCACTTTGGCCTCAGCGCTCCAATAACTGTTCGCGCTCGATACCCTGCCAGACAAGCTCCGCCAGGCGACGGTAGCCTGTCGTGCTGGGGTGAAAGTTGTCCGGCGAGATATACTCCGGGTGCTCGGCTATCTCGTCGCTGACCACAAAAAGGTCAACCACACGCACCCGACCTCCATATTCGGCGGCGGTCTCGGCTATGGCTTTATTCCACTGCTGGATGCCACCCTTTATCAAGGCCTCCTGCCTGCTATCGAGGTTTCCGGCCATCATGCTGCTAATGTCCGGCACATTCAGCACAAACACGGTGGCATCAGTGCCTTTAGTGAGCATATCCAGGGCAGTCCGCAACTCCTTGATGTAATCTGCCAGGGGCACACCACGTAGCGCATCGTTCACACAATTCCAGAGGGTCACAATGTCGGGTTGCGCGGCCACTGCCTCGGGCACTTCTACAATGTTGGCCTCTCGCAGGGTAATCCCGCCCCGGCCCAGCCGCACGAAACGAGTGCCCTCCGGCATCATACTGTGCAACGCGTTGACCCAACTCTCGGCGGAAGGATCGGTCGCGCCTACTCCCACAACGTCAGACGCTCCGATTGCCGCATAAACAAGGGGTCGAGGCTCTACCGTTACTGTGCCAGGGTTAGCTACTTCCGAAGTCACAGGCCGCCGCACTGCCCAGAACCATACAACGACGGTAAGAATGATGATAAACACGACAAAACCAACCAGCAGGGGAGAGATCGGAGATTGAAAAGGTTCGCGCAATTACGGCTCAATTCTAGCAAGGGGACCATGTAGCACATGTAGCAGACGAATAATGATTACACCTAATTATCCGCCAGCCAAATCGAAACCGCAAGGAGATGCACCGGCTCATGCGCACCCTAACCTAGTCGTAAAGCGCTGCCCCCAGCCCGACCAATCCCATCCCCGCCGTAGCCGACAGAATGAGTAAAGTACCTGGTATCACGGTATCGGTGGCACGCGCGAACGCCAACACGACAAAGGCGGCGGGCATCGAGAGCATCAAGAGGGCGCCTATCAGCATCAAGGCCAGTGAGAGTTTACGACGTGACGAACTATGGGGAGCGAGCTTCATGCCTAATGGGTTCTCCAGGTGTATAATATGGCGTTGATTATTGCATAGAAGCTGGACAAGAGTCAATCAAACTTTACGGTACAATCATCTTCATGTCGTAGGAGAGCTAGATGCTTGCCAGTCAAGGCGAAATTAAGAACAAGATAGAACAGTTGAGGCTCGGCTTCGACGGATATAGCCGCCAACTGACGCGCCCCAACCTGGATGCTGGACGGCGCGAACGGCTCGAAATCGACGTGCATCTCCTCGGAGAAGAAATCGCTACCCTCGAGAAGCTATTGCAACTCGGTCGGGCCGTCGATGACCGCACGCGTATCGAAGAGATCGCCAGGGAAAGACTTGAGGAGGTTAGGCGCGCCCTTGCGGAAGACGACACACTTAGCAACCTGAACGAGCAGGAGCGCGATTACGTTTCGGGCGAGATAAGCGCGCTCGTCTGGGCCCTCGGCGAAGATGCGCTTACGCTCGGTATGGCAGAGATGATGCGCGGTCGTGGTCAGGCTGACCCGACGCGGACCGACCGCGCGTTGCCCGCGATACTTATCCACCAGTTAGAAGAAGCGCCCGATGCGGAGACAAGAGCCAGTGCAGCCTACGAACTGGGCAAGCTCCATATCACGCAGGCTATCCCTAACCTCAAACGCGCGCTAAAGGATAAGCCCATCGTAGCCCAGGTTGCGTCAAGCTCCCTCGCCATGTTTACAATTGAAGAGTTAGAACAGCCCGGAACAAGTGAAACATAACTAACAACTAACAACTAACAACTTCGTCTTGTTGCGCCCAGATACGTGTGATATAATTCGCTCACTTGCGGCCATGAGACTCAGGCATTAGCATAGCACAGAACAAAGTGAGCATTAAGGAGGCAAAAGATGAAGGTAAGCGAGGTAATGATAGATAAGCCTCCCGTGGTAACACCTACGGATACCATGGCCCAGGCCGCGCGCCTTATTGACGAGCTTCATACCTCTCTGGTGCCCGTTGTGGATAGCCAGGATGGACGGCAAGTCGTAGGCATAATCACCGATAAGGATGTGATGCGTTGCACCGGCTCTAACAATCCCCAGGAGTGCCAGGTTGCCGACTTCATGGGAAAATCTTACGAGACTGTCTATTTCGATGATGATGTCGAGACCGCCCTGGTCGAGGTTCCACTAGAGGCAAACGCGTCTAAAGGAGATACAGGGTCCGGCTCCACCGGGTCCGATAGCGCCCCTGGCCTGATGGGTCGCCGTCCTATTGTGGTTATCGATGATCAAAAGCGTGTTGTCGGTCTAATAACGCGCCCCCACCTGGCGATGGATATAGCCAAGATGCAATCTGGGCAAGTCGTTGCAGGACGCACCGAATCGATGCAGCTGGTTTGGCGATGCACCGATTGTGGTTACTTGCTCACCAGGGCCGAACAACTGCCAGAACAATGCCCCGATTGCGGAGCGCCTAAAGAGCATTTCGTCCTGGTCACGGAAGACTAAAGAGCGCATCGCCCTACTTACTGAATTATGAATTGATTGGCTTCCCTCAAATTCGTAACTCGTAATTCGTAATTACTCTCACCCTCCCCACCCACTGATGACAACTCCCGGCTTCAAGTTCATCGACCTGCCTACTTCTGCGGAGAGGCTTAAGATTACGCGCAATCAACTTCTGCAACTGGTCGAAGAAGGCCGTATCAGGCCGTTCAGTGGCAAAGGGCAGCAAAGCGTATTTCGCGCAACAGACGTCGACAAACTGGCAAGCGATTTACGAGCGGCTACTGCTTCCGAGAATGCAGAAGCAACCGAGCCGGTGGCGTCTACTCTTGAGGCGCATCCACAGATTGAGGGTACCCTCCCAGCCGCCACCGACACTCGCACCCGACGCCGTGACGCCATAAAGCTGATGGGCACGCGCCTCAGTATGGACTCAAGGTGGGCCGAGATGAGCGACAAAGATATCGCCACCTGGCTAGACGCCCTCGAAGAAGTCCAGTTCGAGCGCGTTCGCAAAGTTGCAGGGATCGCCATCGAACGCCTGCAGCGCGTTCTTCAGATGATGGACGATTTCGAGAAGCCGAAGAGGTCTTGAGGGCAATTTGGAGCAGTTCTATACGGCCCGAGAGGCTAACAATAAGCTACCTGAACTAACTCACCTTCTCCACGAGATGCAAGCGCTCGGCTTGCAGCTTGCGGAGCTACAGGGTCGCGGAATTGTGGTCAAGGAAAAAATCAAAACCAACGGCGACCACAATCCCTCCGAAGACGTTATGCTTGTTCAGTCGGAGCGATCTCTCGAAGAAACACTCCAACTGGCGATCTCGCAACTATCCGAGTGGAATATCCAGTTGAAGGACCTTCAGCGCGGCCTTGTAGATTTCCCCGCCAGGCTCGAAGGGCGAACTGTTTTCCTCTGCTGGGAGTTAGGCGAGGAGGAGGTCGGCTTCTGGCATGAGACCGA
>JBDSDS010000164.1:0-5521 GCA_039920445.1 Chloroflexia bacterium | reverse complement strand
GCGATTCTGCGGCGGGAGTAGAGGCTGTAGTCGTTCCCATTGCGCGTCTGTCACTTCGTGTCTATGTTGTTTTGGACTCATACCTCCTATTTTACAGGATTTTGCAGACACGCCCTAATGAAGCAATAGCAATAGCTTTTCTGTGCGCCATGGTGATATTTCTCCACGAATACATTGCCCCATCCTCCTGTTATTCTGAAGTGAATTAAATCATGGGAACGGCGTAGTAGATGACGACGATATTATACAACAAGAATCCCAGATGCAATCGATTTATCCACCCTAAATCAGGCGCGAATATTCATGGAATCAGAGATAATATGAGGGGTTGGGTATTAGTACCCCGGTGATAGTCAAGATATGCCAGGCGCCTTTCGATGTATACAGATTATTCTCATGACTGCCTGATCTTAACTTTGGACGATCCTATTACAGTTCGAGGAGTGGCAGCGCCCGCAAAGCAAGCTCAATCGCCAGGCGGGCGCGCGGCTCTTTGAGGTTTGCCCCCAGTAATTCTGCTGCCCGGTCGAGGCGGTAGGTGAGGGTGTTGCGGTGGACGTAGATTTGCGAAGCCGTTTCTCGCAGGCGGCCTCCGTGCTCGACAAACGAGCGCACCGTCGGCAGGAGAGGGCTGGCTGAACTGGCATCATGTCGCAGTAGAGGGCCAAGTGTTTGCTCCACGAATGTCTTAAGCTCCATCGGTCGGTCGCGCAAGAGCAACAGTAGCAGTCGGTCCGCGCCCATATCGGCGTATTGTATAGGTCGATTATCATAAAGACGCTGGGAGGCAAGCAACGACATCTCTGCCTCTGCTAGCGAATCCTTCGCTTGCTGCACTGTTTTGGCGTCGCTTATTCCGCACGCCACCCCATACACGCGCACCGCACGTTTCAGGGTTTCCACGTATCCTACTGGGAGTATTACAACAAGGTTGGAACCAAAGACGCGTACAAGAGGCCGCCCCAGGCTGCCGGCAGGGGGGGTCCCCTGCGTCTTAATCGCCTTGTCAAAGTGCTTCGCAAGGTTAGCCTCTATATTGTGAGTGTGTGCTACCAGGCCGATGGAGACAGGGGTAGATGGCTCATAGCCCGATCTGCGGGCTTCTTCCAGCGCAGCACGGTCCTCGCCAAGTATTCCTTCCAATGCCGCATCTATCCAGGCGAGTGGGTCGCCCGGAAATGTCATTTCACGTCGGGCCAGGTAGAGGGCGCATTCACGCATGATGGCTTGCTCGATGTCGGGGAGTTGTGCATCATCCGCAAGTTGCAACAAAGGCAAACCTGCCGCCGATGCCGCCTCACGGGCCTGTTGGTCTACTTCTCCACGCACGGCGACACCCGCCGCATCCCGTGAGGCAAGATGCGCAACGACACTTGCGAGAGTAGTTGGAGGGTCGAGTCGGGCGATATGCTCTGCTGCCACGAGGGCAAGTTCGCCTCCTCGTAAGCGGGGGAAGGCGGGTGGATAAGGGCGAAGGGAAACAACCCAGCTTACGGCATTAGACAGCCTGCTTTCGCCCGCCAGAACTTCCGCCGGATCGAGCGGCTCGCCCCGCAGGAGGAGGTCGCCGACGGTCAGAGTGGTTCTGCTCATGCGCTGGTCATATTGCTACTTGAGAACGACAACCTGGCCTTCTGTTAGGCCTGAAATCACCTCTGTATCGGTTGTGTTGGATAGACCTGTTTCTACCTCTACCTTGCGGATGCTATCGCCTTCTTTGAGGCTGACGTATTGGCGGTGGCCTACAGTCTCAAACGCACGGTTGGGAAGAAGAAGCACGTTGTCCTTACGTTGGGCAGTAATGTCCACGTTGGCAGCCATACCTTCCCTCGGTACGACATCCTCGACGGGCCGGAAACTGATGCTTGCTTGGTAGACGGTGCTACCTTGCTTTGGGGTCGCACCAGGCGCTAACTGGTCTATCCGTCCGGGCATTTTGACTCCTGGGTAGGCGTCGAGCATTATCGTTACGGCCTGGCCTGCGCGCACTCGTCCTATATCGATTTCATCAATATCGCCCTTGATACGCAGGGTGCTTGTGTCAGCCACCACCGCCACAGGCTGAAGGCCGCTAACCGTTTCGCCCACAGTGAGGTCGATAGTCAGGACGGTGCCGTTGATGGGGGAGACAAGGCGGGCGTCGGCAAGCTGGGCATTCGCGCTGTCGACCGACAGTTGGGCCAGGTTGATCTGCTGTTCCAGGATTGCAATAGCGGTGTCGGTTGGGCCTGTCTTTACCCCGTCGAGTGCAGCCTGTGCCGCATCCACGCGAGATTGTGCTTCCTTAATTTCTTCGGCGGTGGCTCCACTCTTGGCCTTGTCGAGATTCGCTTTAGCCAGGGCGAATCCTGCTTCTGCTTGCTTTATATCTTCGGGTGTAGCGCCCGCCTTGACCTTGTTCAATGCCTGTTGCGCCTCGGTGACTTTGGCATCGGCTGCTTTCAACTGGGACACTTCGTTCTGCCTGGCTGCCTCGTAGTTGAGCCTTGCTTGCTCTACCTTGCCCGCAGGATCGAGAAAATCCTGCGTGCTGCCTTTGGCCTGTATCCAAAGGATGCGGGCCTGCTCTGTGGTGTTCGCCGCAGTGGTTGCCACAATATCGCGGTTGGCTTTCGCCTGGTCGAGTTGCGCTTGTGCGGCGGCAATATCGCCGGGTGTTGCGCCTTTCTTCACAGCGTCCAGTTTGGCAACCGCGCTGTTGTACTGGGCTTGAGCGGCGGCGATGTCCTCGGCTCGACCCCCGGCGCGGGTCTGGTTGAGCCTGGCTATGGCTCCGTTCAGGTCGGCGGTGGCGGCTGCGATGTCGGCGGGTTGCGCCCCCTCTTTGGCCTGTAGCAGCCTCAGCTTGCTTATCTCAAGCTGTGTCTTCGCTTCGTTCAACTGGCGCTGAAGGCTGCCGGTATCCAACTCAGCCAGCACATTCCCCTCTTCTACGAGGTCGCCCTGCTCCACCAGAACTTTTTCAACCCTGCCAGAAGTCTTGAATGAAAGGTTGGCGCTCTGCTCGGCTTCCAACTTACCAGTAGTCTCCACAGTGGATATGATTGTGCCCCGTCCTACTGTTGCCGTAGACACACTCTTCGAGGGACGGAATAAGAGAAAACCCGCCACTGCCAGAGCGACAGCTAGAAGCAGTACCGGCAACAGCACTTTCCAGGGCCGCTTCCTCTTTACTACATTAATCTCTTCGTACTGGCTCACAACAGGCTCGGTTTCACCCAGGTTTAGCTGGGTCCCATCCTTACTGCCGTTGGAACCGGGCGTAGTAGTTCTGTTAATTGATTTCGATTCGTTAGGCTTGTTCATGTACTCTTTGCTCTAGGGTCTGGTCTTATATCGTAAGCTGCCAAGTAAAGATAGCAAAACATTGTTTGGAGGCGCGTTCTCCGGGTGCATCTCGAATACAGCCCTCTCGAAGTATTGTACCGTGTAAGTCTTACCATCTACTTCTGATACCTCGGTAAATACGTCTGATATAGGGTATCCTTGCTGGGCGAGGCCGCCATGCGACGTCCAATAGGCGAGAAAAGCCCCGCCTACTCGTTTACCCGTTTGTGGGAATAGAACCGAGCCTGGCGAGTTGTCGGGCGTGCTCGCTGGTACTCCGCCTGGGTATTTCTGATTTAGTCGAGTGACGCCAAGCAGTGAAAGCAGCACGTCATTAGGCGGCGGGTTCTCAGGGTGCAGTTCGAATACGGCCCTCTCAAAGTATTGTACCGTGTAAGTCTTGCCGTCAATATCGCTTTTCTCCTGCATCTCATCGGAGATCGGGAAACCCTGTTGCGCCAGGCCGCCATGTGTTTCCCAGTAGCGGAGGAACTTACCTCGAACGGCCTTGCCTGTCTCAGAGAAGGTTCGGGATTGAGGCTGAGTTTGCGATCTGCCGATATTACGGTCCAGGAATTCGTGGATAATAGTCCTCAACTCACCGAGGGTTGGACTGATAGCCCCGCCTGACGGCGTGAAGCCGTGGTCCGCGTTCTTTACCATGACAAGGGTCGCGGGCGATCCAGCGGCCACCAGTTTATCGTACAGCATTTGCGATTGGCTGGCTGGGACAATGCGATCTTTGTCACCCTGCAAAATCAAGAAGGGGGGCGCGCTGGCTGAGACGTAGTTGACCGGGCTGGCCTTTACCAACACCTCGGTGGAACCGCCCGGCTTTACCCCGAATACGGATTCCCCTATCCCTACGGCAAACTCATCCGGATCGAATGCGGTAAGGTCGGTAGGGCCGAACATGTCTATCACCGCTTGCACGCTGCTCGACTGTTCAGGATAGCCGCCTGTCCCATCGAAACCAGCGCTCTTGTCTGTCAGTCCAAGCAGCGAGACGAGATGCCCGCCCGCGCTGCTGCCCCAGGCTCCTATGCGGTTTGGGTCTATATTGTATGTGGACGCATTGGCTCGCAGGTGCCGGACGGCACACTTTACATCTTCGATCTGCGCGGGCCATTTATGTTGGGGGGCCAGTCTATAGTTCACCGACGCCACCAGGTAGCCTTTGGCGTTCAATTCGCCCGCCGCCAATCCGATCTCCCATTTATCTCCACTGATCCAACTACCGCCATGCACGTACAACACAGCTGGCGCGGGTCTGACCGGCGCACCTGATGGCGGGTATATATCCATCTTCAGGGCAACACCATTCGCCGTGCAGTATGTGATGTCGCGCTTCACGCCTCCTGTCTGCGCCAGGCTGGATGCGCCAGCGTTTCCGTTATGCCCAGGCAACAAGAGCGTAAATAAGATTACGCCAATCAATAAGACTTTTCTCATATACAACCGATTCCTTCCAGGCCACAAAAACAATTCATAATTCAAAACTCATAATTATTCATACCGTAGCGCGTGACTCACCTTGAGCCGTGCCGCTCCTAGCGCCGGGCCTATGCTTGCCACCGCAGTCAGCAGTAGCGTGAAAAGCATCGCGCTCGCTCTCATCGGCAACGGGAAGATGAAATCGAGTGGGAAGAGCACATTCGACATGAGCCACACGAGGAGTCGAGCCAGCGGGTAGCCCAGGATAAGTCCTAACACAAATCCTGCTGCCCCCATGATCAGCGCTTCGGTGATGAATACCTGTACAAGGTGTCGATTGAGGCCACCCAGGGAGCGCATTATTCCAATCTCGCGACGTCGTTCAAGCACATTTAGCGTGAGGGTGTTGGCGATGCCAATGCCGCCGATTGTGCCTACTATGACCGTCATCGCGTAAAGGAGAATGCTGAGTATCTTGCTCGCCTCCAGGCTGCTTTCCTTGTCGGCGTATGCGGCCAACATGCCTGGGGAGAGGTCGTGATATTTGCGCTCCAGACGGCCCAGCACTTCTTCAACGTAGGGGCCATCAGCCCTGTCGAAGCGAACCGCGAAGAAATCAGCGGCGCCAACACGGTGCATCAGACGCGAGGCAGTATCTATCGGTATGAAGACTTTACCCCGTGAGGATGATTGCAATCCTTGGGCGTTATCATTCACCATGCCGACCACCGTCAGCCGGGCATTCTCGCCGCCCACTGAA
>JBDSDS010000163.1:0-3833 GCA_039920445.1 Chloroflexia bacterium | reverse complement strand
ATGCCTCCTCCTACTCGCCCCAACTGGTGATTGGGCACCACGATCTGCATCAGGGTCATTACGCCCGTATTAATCGGGGCTACCGCCACTCCTACCACGAACATCGCCACTACTATCAGCCAAAAGTCAGGCAGATAACCGATTGGGAGTGTGACTGCGCCAGCGATAATCAGGCCCCAGACGATGAAATCTTTCGGTGGGCGGTTCGACAAGATGTTACCTACGGCCAGACTGGCAATTACCATCCCCGCAAAGAAGGCCACATCAATCACTGCAAATCGCCACCCCAGCTCTGCGGAGTCTGTAATATCGTACTGCGACTTGAGAAACGATACCCAGAGGACATTGAGCGCGCCGATGCCAAGCATTGTTACTGCGAAGACTACAGACAAAGTCGCTATTATCCTGTTGAACGCAAGCGCCTTTATCCCAACGAGAAGCTCCTGGCCAACTCGGCCTAATGCGCTCCCTTCGGTAGGCGTTTCGGAGACCGATGGCTGAGTGTCTTCTTTGGGCATTCTGATCATCGAGATGGCAATCGCAGAAACCAGATACGACCCAGCGTCCAGGACAAAGGCTATCCATTCATTTCCCGATCCAAGCAAAAAGAATGTAGCTCCTGCAAGCGCCGGACCGAGCACAAAGGCCATAGTCATAGAAGTCTGTGAGAGGGCATTGGCGGAGGTCAGGTGTTCAGTTGGCACCATCTTTGGGATGAGCGCGCCTTTGGCCGGATTGAAAAACGTGCCCACTGCCGACAGGACAAAGGCGAGGACGTACATGAGCAGCAGGTTCTTCGACACGAAAGCCGGGATCATGGCTAGGGTGAGAGCGGGACGTATCAGATCGGCTGCAATCATAGTCAGTCGCCGGTCCCACCTGTCCACAAATACGCCTGCCAGCACGCCGAACAAAAGGCGAGGCAAAGCGGTTGCAATCATCACGCCCGATACTTGCTGGGTGGTTTCTCCCACGTCTTGCGAAAAGCTGCCAACTACTACCATGATAGCCAGGAATGCAAAGTAATCTCCCATCTGGGAGATTATCTGGCCGAGCCACAGGTTACGGAAGTTACGGTTTCTCAGTATCGTAAAGAAATTTACCCGTTCAGTACTCGATTGTGTATCGTCCTGTTTGCCCTCAGCTTTCTCTAACATCCTGCCTCCTTATATATGCTCTTAGTCGCAAAAATAGTATATCTGTTCTTATTAAATAGGCCATCGGTCTTAGTATGTAACTTGCGTGGGACCATATGTGTAAGACACTATACACGCTGGATTTGCGTAGGGTTAGTACATTTTCGAGGCACGCATCAACCCTTGTAGCCGGGCATAGACCACAACTGCAGGAGGCGCCGTAGGCATGAAATTTAGCTTGAGGATTGCTTGCGCCGGTTCTTACGGTTGGACAAGCGGAGGTGGGGAGTTGCGTGCGGCTTCGGCAAAGGCGCGTGTCGCCTCGGCTTCCTGCTCGCTGCCTTGATAGGCTCGCCCTAATGTCATCCATGCTTCGCCTAGCGTTGGATCGAGGCGTGTCGCTTCGAGGGCAGGCTTGACCGCATCCTTGTAGTAGTTGCGGCGAATAAGGCTTTCGGCAAGCCCTTGCTGTGGCGCGGCCCAGTCTGGCTGTAAAGAGGATGCCGTGCGGAAGGCCATCTCGGCGTCTTCCAGGGCATGTTCACGCTTGGGAGCAACCATGTAGGCGAGGCCCAACTGATAATAGGTGATCGCATCGTCTCCGTCCAGGTTAGTGGAGCCTTCAAGCAGCCTGATTGCTTCGTCGATGTTGCCCGACTTGTATTCAGCAATCCCACGGTCACGCAATTCTTTCGCGCTGCCGTTGAGCGGAGCCTCGATGACAGGTAAGGTCCCTCCCTGTGCTATGTCGGGGAGTGGGGCTTGCTGGGCCTGTACAGGCGCTTGTGCGGGCTTTTGTTCGCTCTGAATAGGTGCCGCAGATTGTGATTGCGGTGTAAGAATGCCCGCGAACCACTCTGTTGAGGATAAGCCGTACCCAGCCGCGGCGAGCACGCCTATCGACAGCCCTATCATAGCAACCACTATCAGGCTTTTCTTCAACCCTCCGGTCAGGCGCGCCCCGATAGTTGGCACCATCCGGGGCGCTGCCGTGTGCTGTGCCATACCGGAAGGTTCCCACCTGCTTGGAGAGGCTTCGGCAAGCGTTTCTGTTATGGTTGTAGTTGCCAGCCTGGAAAGCCAGTTTACATCTGGGGCTGGCTCTACCGAATCGTCCGGCTGGAGTTGTCCGGTGAGGCGATTCGTTGGAAGTTCATCGTCGCCAGGCCGGTCGGCGACCAGTGTGTTGCCTTGTAGGTTATCTGATAGATCGTCTGTTTTATTAGTCATTATGATTTTACCTCGCCATCTGGCATAGTGTAGGATATGCCTCGTCGAATGAGTTGGGGGCAATTATATCACCGCGCTGGGCCTGGTCATTGATCTTTCCACATTGAATTTGTCCAATGTCAACCCTGTTCACGATGAATAGCTTTCAGGCACTATAATGTTGTGCTATTCTAGAAAGAACGACTTGTCTTGCAATGGAGGATACCATGTCCCATATAGGAACAACTTTGAAACGGGCAGCAACTTTGTCGGCGGCTGTTCTTGTAATTATCGCTGGAGGGTGTGGTGAAGCGGAGAAGTTACCGCCTGAAAAGATTATCGAGAAGGCAGTGCCTGCAATCCAGGCCGCGAATTCGTTTCATTTCACCCTGGAGACAGGCAAACCCGACAAGCCACCTGCCGGTATCTTCATCAGCAGGGCAGAGGGTGATGTGGTCAAGCCTGATAAACTGTCAGGGGATCTGAATGCGCTGTATAGCGGCCTGCCGATCAACGTGAAAGTAATAGTGGACGGCCAGAGCCAGTATATGACTGACCCGGCATCAGGCAAGTGGGGCGCGATGTCCCCTGCCTTCAATGTGGCGCAATTCTTCGACCCCACTAAAGGCATCTCCGACATCATGGCAGGTGTGAAAGACCTTGCGGCGGAGGGAACCGAGAACTTGGGAGGGGTCAACAGCTATAAGCTCAAGGGGAGTGTGCCCACCTCCGCCCTCAAGTCACTAAGCCCAGAAGTCACCGCGCAAGGTGATCTTGGCACGATGCTATGGATTGGGACGGACGACTTTCTGCTGCGGAAGGTTGTTTTGCAGGGTCCATTATTGACCGGCGAGCCGTCCGACGTAATGAGAACCATCACCCTGGGAGAATTCAACAAAGCAGTAAAGATCGAGACCCCGGTGGTGAAGTAGGCACATAGCGCACAAGTTAGATGCTGTTGAGAGTTATAACAAACAGAAAACCCAGACAATCGCGAACGACCATCCGGGTTTCTGTTTTGGCCCAAAAGCCTTCGGTCTTACAACCGTCAACTTCTGAACACGCTCATCATATGCCATCTACCGCACCCTGTCAATATGTTATTGGTGACGTTTTGCACATCCACCGCTTCCATGGACTAGGTTGTGGGTTCTTTAATGGTTAGGGTGCTATCGCATCTGCATTTTCTTCCACCTGTTCCAGTCCACCATGTTGACGAAGAAGGTCGACCATTTGATCATCATTATGTGCCAACGCAATCTTCAGGGGGGTTTTGCCCTCATAATCTGCCCCATTGACGTTAGCGCCATTTGAAATTAGCCACTTAGCCATCTGAATCCGACCAAACATCGCTGCTCCATGTAACGGTGCGTTGCCGCCCTCTCCTGCGTTGACATCTGCACCTGCAGAAAGGAGAGCCTCAGCTATTGACTGGTAGCCCCCGACAACCGGGAAATACATTACGGGTATGCCGTGCGCTCCGGTCGC
>JBDSDS010000162.1:0-7814 GCA_039920445.1 Chloroflexia bacterium | reverse complement strand
TTGGGCGAGCAAGCTGAATATCTCGAAATCGTCCGAACTGAGGTCTGCGGGCAAGGGGTCAAGAGCGCAGAGAGTGCCGAAGAAACTACCGTCGCGCCGGTTCAAAGGCACAGCGATATAGCTCTCGATTCCATACAGATGCAAACCAGGGTGGTCTCGAAACCGAGGGTCTGTGCTTGCATGGTTAATAAGGAGCGGCGCGACCGCGCCGCCTACAACACTTCAGTAAGTAGTGTGAACCGGCAATTCGTCACCCGGCTTCAGACCGAACTCAGCCTCGTCCAGAACCGCGCATGCTGTCCACGACTCGCCGGTGACGCGAGCCACCAGAGCAATACGCAATCCGGTGGTGCGGCTCAACACACGTAAGGCCACCTGAACAGCCTCAATGCGGTTGATAACCGCGACGTCTCTATCTTGTTGGATATCTGTCAATTCACTCCTGCTAATCAGCTATTATCTCCCGTGGCACTGCTTGAACTTGCGCCCGCTGCCACAGAAGCATGGGTCGTTGCGACCTATCTTGGCCTTGCCAGCGCCCACAGCGGCGGGAGCGCCACCTTGCGCGGCGCGTGATTGCTGCTGGCCCGGACGCTGCTTACCATTCGAGCCGTTCTGCGCTTTATGGCGACCGTCGCCAGAGCCAGGTGCGGATGCAGAGCGGGAGGGCTGGGCAGCGGCGGCAGCTTGCCTCGATGCTGCCCTTGATGCTTCTGCTTTTGAGCCGGTCAACAGCACGTTCAGCACTACGAGTTGCCGAATCTCGCCCTTCAGCTCGTCGAACAGCTCGTATGCCTTTACCTTGTATTGCACAAGCGGGTCTTTCTGGCCGTAAGCCTGTAAGCCGATAGAGTGGCGCAAACCCTCCATCGTGGTGAGGTGGCGCGTCCACAGGTAGTCGATTACCCGCAGCATCAGGTCGGCTTCTTGCCAGCGCACATACGCAGTCCTGACGATGCCTGACGTCTCCTCGTCCAGCTGGCTGAGCGGTATGTTCTCTACTTGCTCCAACCCCTCCAACCCGAGCCGCGCTTCTATCTGCTTATAAACGGATTGAGGTAT
This sequence comes from Chloroflexia bacterium, assembly GCA_039920445.1. Taxonomy (GTDB): domain Bacteria; phylum Chloroflexota; class Chloroflexia; order QHBQ01; family JADMIH01; genus JADMIH01. Next base: position 6,752 of record JBDSDS010000162.1, on the reverse strand, counting down.
CCTGTTGTTCACCAGAGAGATGAGCGGCATCTGCGCGTTGTTCTCGATAAAGATATCGCCCAGCACCTTCTCGACCTCACCGTACAACCCCTCCAACTGCTCTTGCACTTCGAGTACGAGATCATCACGGCCCGTTGCCATCATCGACGTGGACTTCCCAGCCGACTCCGCCTCAACGTAGCGCGCAGCCGAAGCCGACGATAAGAAGAAGGTGTTATCTATAGTCTCAAGGAGCTTACGCACCCTGGCCTCAACCTGGGGATTGACAGTGTGTGCCGACTCCTCATCATCATCGTTCACTGAGCGCCCCCCGCTGTCGCTCATACCCCTGACCACCGAGGCGCGCAGCGCGTCAACTTCGAGGGTCTCCAGCAGCTTCTGTAGGCGAGGCTTCTGCTCGCGCTCGAAGCCTTCGCTCACTAACTCCGAGAGGAAACCAAGAGCGTCTTCATACTGCATCTCCTCCTCTTCCATCTGCCTGACGATCTCAGGTGGGAGGTTGATCGTGCTAGCCAGCTTGTTGTAGTCAGTAGTGCCCTCACCGGCTATCTCATAGTATTCATCGCCTATGTGGTAGAAGTCGCGCAGCTTCTCATCAACAGACTTGATCTGCGTCTGTAGCACTCCTTCATACGCTTCCTGCGCCACCAGATTTAGCTCCTCGACCAGCCCCTCGGTGTCGCCTTCTTCGGCGATAGGCGCGATACGGGTCGTGAGAATCGAGCGTAGTAACCGCCGGATCACGTCATCGGGGAAAGTCTCTTGAAGCGCGTCGAACATGACGCTGTAGCCGCTACCCCCGCTTCGCTCATGCCCCCGGTCGCGCTTCCCCTTAGATTCTTCGGCCAGAGGCGTGGCAAGCTCCTGTACCTTTTCCGATATCATCTCGGAGATGATAGGCCGTGGGTCGCCGTTTTGGAGGATGTAGCGGCGCTCATTATAGATAACGTCCCGGTGCGTGTTCACTACGTCATCATATTCAACCAGGTGCTTGCGGACGTCGAAGTTGTAACCCTCCATCTTTACCTGTGCTTGTTCTACAGAGCGAGAGATCATCGAATGTTCGATGGGCATATCCTCTTCCCACAGGTTCTTGAAGAGGTTGGAGTTGACGATGTTCTGGTTTACACCCGACCGGCGCATGATCTCATCTTCTATGGAAACGTAGAAGCGGGAGGAGCCACTGTCGCCCTGCCTGCCTGCGCGTCCACGAAGCTGATTGTCGATGCGGCGCGATTCATGGCGCTCGGTGCCTATGATATGGAGGCCGCCAATCTCGTTCACGCCGAAGCCGAGGACGATGTCGGTACCGCGTCCCGCCATGTTGGTAGCGATAGTGATAGCCCCACGTTGGCCCGCCTGGGCCACAATGCTGGCCTCGCGCTCATGCTGCTTGGCGTTTAGCACCGAATGAGGCAGCCCATTCTCATCGAGCAGCTTACTAAGCTCCTCAGACTTTTCGATGGAGACTGTACCGACAAGTACCGGCCTTCCCTGCTCATGCAGCTCCCTTATTTCGTCCACCACCGCCCGGAACTTGGCAGGCTCGGTGCGGTAGATGCGGTCAGGATTGTCGAGCCTCACCATCGTGCGGTGGGTTGGGATCGGCATCACTTCGAGCTTGTATATCTTGAAGAACTCCTCGGCTTCGGTGGCCGCTGTACCTGTCATACCCGCCAGCTTTGGATAAAGCCTGAAGTAATTCTGAATAGTGATCGTAGCGAACGTCTGGCTCTCCGACTGCACGCGGATGCCTTCCTTCGCCTCGATTGCTTCGTGCAGACCCTCCGAATAGCGGCGGCCTTGCATCAGGCGGCCCGTGAATTCGTCTACGATAACGATCTCTACCTCTTGCTTCGGGTTGAGCCGCTCGGATGCGCTTACTACCTTGCCTTCCTGCCAGAGGACATAGTCCTTGTCGCGCCGGAAGAGAGCGTGCGCCTTGAGAGAATTGTCAACGCCGTACACAAGCTGGAAGTTGTCGGGGTGGTAAAGGTTATCGACGCGGAAAAATGCTTCGGCACGGCTGATACCGTCGTCGGTGAGGGTTGCGCTGCGGCTCTTCTCGTCAATGGTGTAGTCCTGCTCGGCGCGCATCGTCTTGGCGAACTGAGCGGCGCGGATATGTATCTCGGCGTTCCCCTCGGACGCGCCTGAGATGATAAGCGGCGTGCGCGCTTCGTCGATGAGGATGTTATCTACTTCGTCCACGATGCAGTAGTTGTGGACGCGCTGCACCACTTCGTCCGGATTGTTGGAGATATTGTCGCGCAGGTAGTCGAAGCCGAACTCGGAGTTAGTGCCGTGCGTAATATCGGCCCCGTACTCGTCACGCCTTTCCCACGCGGCCATGCCGTTTAGGATCACGCCAATCGACAGGCCGAGCATCTTGTAGGCAGGGCCCATCCAGTCGCTGTCGCGCTTGGCAAGGTACTCGTTCGTGGTGCAGAGGTGAGCGCCTCGAGCGGTGAGGCCGTTCAGGTAAAGCGGCGCAACCGCCACAAGGGTCTTACCCTCGCCCGTCTTCATCTCGCTTATCTTGCCTTCGTGGAGGACTATACCGCCCATCAGTTGCACGTCGTATGGCCGCATTCCCGTTGTGCGCCTCGATGCCTCCCACACAGCAGCGAACGCTTCCGGTATGAGTGCATCGAGCGTGCCCTGCTCGTCTTTGCGCTGCTCTTTGCGGGATTCGTCTTGCAACGCCTTGAGGCGGTCATATGCGCCCCTATCCTCCGCCCGCAATTCGTTCAGCAGGTCGGTGAATGTGGCATTTTCCAGGGCATCCCGCCTTTTCATAAGGTCGGCAATGGTGTCGGGCTTGATTACTACAGGAGCAAAGAGGTCGGCATCCTGGGCCTCTATCTCGGCAATAAGCGCATCTTCCTCCTCATCAAGCGCGTCGAACCTGGCGCGGAAAGGCTCGAGGGCGTTCGGTCCGGCTATATCAGTGATACGCCCCTCTATCCCCTGCCAGAACTGTGTGCGGCCCTGGAGTATGCGTGCCCTGAAAAGCGATGTTTTCGCTTGCAGGCGCTCCTCACGTCCGGCGAACTGCTCCGCCAGAACAGCGATCCTCCCAGTAGATGAATCCTCACCGATAGCAGCCGCGGCTATTGCCAGCAACTCCGAAGTGGCCTGTTCCTCCCAGAAAAGATCGTCCGCCAGCCCATCCTTTAGGCCGAGGTCGTCTATCTGAGCCTGGGGTCCCCCCTGGGCCTGCGCCTGAGAGCGACCGAACAGCCTGCCGCCCGACTTCTGCTGTGAGGTCCCCCCGGTCGTGCCACCGTCAGGCCCGGCAGTCTTCAACTCTGAGGGAAGGCGTAGACCCTGCCGCGCAAGGTGCTTCACAAGGTCGCGCTCGGCGAGGGCGTTCACAAGCTCTTGCGTCGCAGCCTCCATCTCCCTCAGGGAAGAGGCATGTTTCGTTCGTGTTTCCACTAAATCGGCCAATCTGCCCAGGCCGATAGTGCGGCGCAGGGCCAGCATCGTCTCGTTGGTGCGGCTGAAATAATCGGCCACCTCGCGTCCCAGGAAGCCAGCCACCGCATCTACTTGCTTCAGCATCTCGTCGGCAGAAGGTTTGTGCGGGTGGAACTTGGCCTTTGGCACGGCCTGCAAAATGGCTTCGCGCAGTCCCGGCTTGGCTTCCATCAGCCCCGAAAGTTGCTCGTTAAGCTCAGCTATCAGCAGGTCGGTATCTTCTTCGATCTGGTGCCGCTCAGATGGGGGCCTTTGCAGCTTCTCCGCGTTCATGGTAGCAAGCTGCTTCGAGTCGGCCAGGAGGACCGAGAGGTCGCGGCTCGTCTGCTCGCCCTTCTCGATAACAGTGCGCAGCATATCGGCCTCACCCACCAATCTGCGGGCCTCAGACCCTGCCAGGGCCATCTGCTCAGCGTGGATGCTCTCCCAATCGCTGCCTGATAGCTCGTCCAGCACCTCATTGCGAAGGGTATCAGTCCATTCCCTTTGGCTTTCCAGCAGGCTCTCTATCTCAGTGTTCGCCTGCGCCACTACGCGCCGGAGGCGACCCACTTCTTTATCGGTATCGTTGAATATATTTGATAACCATTTGATCATAGCTTTATCTTTCCTATTTGCGAATCGTATGTAGCACTATAACTTTGAGACTCGGTAAAGTGGAGGATCTGAGTGCTTTTATGACCTGGCTCTCACGGTAGCAGGTACTTTGAACTCTACAAACGCAGCATGTACAGAATAAGGCTGAGGTATAGGATCGCCGTCATCTTGCATACATTCAAAATGGAGCTCAAGCGCCTCTCTCATATTGCTCAAAGTTTCCTCAAGTGTATCGCCGACTGTTACACAACCAGACACATCCGGGGCGTACGCGGAATAGTTGTTCTCGCCCTTTTCAACGATGACAAGATAACGGTGTTTCATCTATTATCTCCTCTCACTTCAACCCGGCCTGTTTTAGTATGTTGTCGAGGGTGCTCGGTAGCAAATCCTTACCTGGGTGGCCTGGAATTACTACATTGCCCGGCTTTGTGGGATGCTTGTATATCCTGTGACTACCCTTCACTCGTACCTGAACCCAACCGTCAACCTCTACTCTCTTAATGATGTCGCGGACTTTCATCCGGCAGGATACTAGCCTTTTACCTCAAAGTAGTTCCCCACCCCCAACGCCTTCAGTGCTATCTCTACCCCATGCTGGAAATGGCCGTGGTCGAGAGTGACGACTGCCGTACTTTCCCTGTCAGGTCGGGCCTGCGGAAGCGTGGCAACGGAAGAATTGGACAGGTCATTATAAAGTCGGTCAGCAAGCGGCAACGACTCCTTCACCGCAGCCAAGCCATGCGATATTAGCACCTGCTGGTATGGAGCATAAGCGTCAGGGTTCATCAGCCGAACGTTGGCAAGCTGAACCGCAAGATAGAGGCGGCGCGTTTCATCTTTTTCACGCTCCAAAATTTGTACCGTTTGGGCGGCCAGGCGATCCATAACCGCCGACCTGAAAGCATCTATCTCACGTGTCGATTGTAATACGGTCGTTAGCTTGAGCAGGTTTCGCTCAGACAGGTAGCGATTGAACATACTTTCCGACCCGACCAGCATCTGCGCCAGGTCGAGGCCCCACCCACTCTGCGCGCTGTGGAGCAAAGGATTCAACTGCTCTAATCGGGCCACCACCCATGCGTGGTCCGTCACGGTGAGCAGGTAATTCATGAGAGGCGCAAGGCCCTCTTTTTCCTTCGACCCTGATTTCACCACGATCTGTACCGGCTTGTGTCCCAGATGAGCCTCGAAATGGAGGAGTTTGTGCAAGATAATGCCGACAAGAGGCGCAGGTCCATCCTGGCCCGCCGCTCCCAGGGCAGGGTTGTACTCCACGACCACTCCGCGCTGCCCCGCTTTCAGGTCAACTAGCGTTTCCCGTGAAGGGCGTAGGTAGACATTCTGCCCCCACGCACCTGCCATCGTGAGCATCAGGCGGTTGAACTCGTCATGCACCTCGACGGGTAAGACTTTGTTCTCGGCCTCCACCCTGGAGAGCAAGAATCTGAGCGTATCAACGCCGACCCGGCAGTAGCGGCACGGCTCGGTCTGGTGGCGGGCGCTGTCTACAGTGACCCAGCCAGGGCATTGGGGCGTGGGGCATTTCACCACGCGGGGAGCAGGCAGATTGACTGTGCGCGCCCGTTCGGCCCGTTCTGTTGTGGGCATAGGGAAGTTTATCTCCAAATGGTAAAGTACGCGGCGCAATTACCGCACACTATATTTTACCGCAAAGGACATAGGCTACGCCAACCTCTTGGCGAAATTATGAATTATGAATTATGAATTAGTAGACAATCTAATAACAGTCCGTTACAAAAATGTTGGCACGGACTGTGCTTTAAGTCACCGGATAATGAGAACTGCAAAAACGCAGCTCACCCAATACACTTACCAAATTACAGGAGGAAACATGGACAAGACTTCATTCAAGTCAAGGACGTTCACGGCTTTCGGTGTTAGCATGGTTTTCGGGGGATTAGCCCTGTTGCTCAGTGTAGCCATCCTCGGATTTGGCGCACAAAGCGCATTTGCGAGCGGAGCGCGGGGCCCACTTGCGCAGGGCACACAACCAATAGCTCAGCCGAGCGCAACGGCTACGGTGGTAGCCACACGTGAGCCGACCGAGACAGCTGCCGCTACTGGCACAGTTGTCGGCACGGGCACAGCAGTGTCAACAGGTACAGTGGTAGCTACTAGTACGGCTGTCGGCACAGGCACAGCAGTCAGCACGGGCACTGTTGTGGCAACGGGAACCGCCGTCACTACCGGGACAGCAGTCACCACAGGCACGGCCGTATCCACCGGAACCGTAGTGGGTAGCACAGCCACAGTAGCGGCGACCAGCACTACGGCTCCGGTTGCTACGACAGAGCCTTTCCCGACCGTCGGTATGGAGGAGACTTCTACACCTGTCACGGTCGGTATGCCGCGCACAGGTACCCCGGTTGGTGGCAACAACGCATTGACACTCACATTATTGATTGTCGGCGTTATGATGACCACTATAGGTCTGGCGGCGATGGCTGCGCGCAAGAGTATCTACAAACGCTAATCTTCACACAAATCAAGGGCCTGAGTAAGTACTTCGCTTGCTTGGCCCTTGATTTGTGTGAAGGTGGCACGCCTTTTGCGTTGTACAGTCTCCAGGGCAAAAATCAACAGTAACAAAGAATTAGGACAGTAACGAAAAGTTAGGTTTGTAGGAGGAACAGAATGAATAACAACAG
>JBDSDS010000161.1:0-3568 GCA_039920445.1 Chloroflexia bacterium | reverse complement strand
CCATCGCGACGATCTGGTCGTCGTTGGTGCCGCGCTTGACGACCATGTTGACCTTGACTGGCGCGAGGCCCGCGCGCAACGCCACGTCGATCCCGTCCGAGGCGTACTCCATCAGCATTCGATACTTGCTTTCACTATCGCGCAAAGCTTTGTCGGCGCGACTCCGCTCGGTAATGTCACGGATGATGCCGAGGCCGCCGATTACCTCACCGGATGCGTTGCAAAGTGGCGAATAGCGTGCTTCAAAAAAGCCTCCTTGTCCGGTCTGGGGGATAACGAAAGGCCTGTCATTGCCGATTGCCGTACGGCCCGCGAGCGCCTCCCAGAAGAATTGGTCTTCGCCTGTCTCTTTCAGGAACGGGAAAATTTCAAAGGCGACTCTCCCCAGCACATCCTGAGCAGATAGCCCGGTTATACGTTCCATGCCCGGATTCCATATCGTGTATCGACAATCATGGTCGAAAGCCAGGATACCATCGAAGCTGCTGTTGATCAGGCTCTCGGAGAACTCTTTCTCACGCTGGATGTCGTCCAGAATACGCCGGTGCTCTGCGTCGTCTATTACGCCTTCAGCGCCTGAGCTATTCATTTTATCTTGGGTATCAGTCATAATATGGCGTTGCGGGCATTCCTGTAGATAGCGTGATTATAGCGTATACCAAAGCGAGTTGTGAGGCAAGTGGGTCACTCCCGTCCGTTGTCCTTGACTGTAACGCCTGTGCTGCCTATAATTGTGGAGGTAGATTTCACCTGATGTATTTATGCTAGACTTCTTTCTTTCGCCATACTTTCTTTTGTTTGCCCGCTTATGTGTGGGTGGGGTGTTCCTGGCGTCCGCTGTTGGCAAGATGATGGACAGGGAGGGCACGGCGGTCAACATGAGCCGTTATCCCTTCTTACCAACCGGATTCGGGCGCTTCATCGCCTATGTTTTCCCGGTTATCGAGCTAGCTGTTGGCCTGATGCTTATCGTAGGTTTATTCACCCGTCCGGCTGCGTTTGTTGCTGCGCTCTTATTCGTGCTATTCACAGGGTTGGTGATTTACGATTTGAGCCGAGGGAGCGACCAGTCGTGCCACTGCTTTGGACGTATCTCATCGGAGAAGTTGACCCCACTGGCGGTGGTGCGTAATATCGCGCTGTTGGCGTTGTCGGCACTCGTGGTCGCGGGGTTCGACGGCTGGATGTCGGTCGACTCCGCGTTCAATTCCCTGATGGGTGGAGATTTCGGATTCCTGTTTGCTTCTCCTGAGCGAGTTGGCTTACCTACGTTCGTGGACGCGGTGCCTGTGATGTTGCTGTCACTCTTTACCGTCGGTATTATTGTTCTGGGAGAGCAGGCGGTATCTATGGTGCGGGCCACCTTACGGGGTATCGGCTTCCAGTAGTTTTATTTAGAGGTGTTGTATGGCTAACAGCATAGCCGAGCAAGGGCAGGAGGCAGGGCGGACACACGGGTCCACCCCAACTACGCGTGATTACCGGGCGTGGGTGATCGGCCTCATTGCCATAACCTTGCTGATGGTAGTGTTAGGTGTGTGGGGGGCAGGCACAACCGTCGGGGTTGTACAACCCTGGATGGGTATAGGCTTGCTGCTTGCAATCGCACTCGCCATCATAACGGGGGTATCGAAAACGTCTTCTGCCTGAGGCCTCAACATGATCCTCGTGATCTTGCCCCTCGGGAAGGAGGCACAACAAATCGGGAACTGGGTGGCGCGTGTCATTATGTACACTGCTGCCTCGGTTCTGGGTGCGTCCACACTGGCCTTTTTGCTAGGACTGGTTGGGTGGGGCCTCCGTGCTCTTTTCCCATGGGTCAAGCTTGAATGGGCAGTGGCTTTGCTCGGGACAATGTCGCTATTGTACGCGCTGCACGAGCTAAAAATCCTGCATCTACCGAACCCGCAGATAGGGTGGCAGGTGCCGAAGTCGTGGCAGAGGTCGAGCAGGCTTGTGGGCAACACGTTCTATGGTTACGTGCTTGGCATGGGCATATTTACCTTCATACCATTCACCAGTTTCTATGTCCTGCTAGGCTGGGAGATGGTCGTGGGAGCGATGTCGATCAAGGCAGCCGTTGCTCTTGGGGCTATCTACGGCCTGTCACGGGGCATCCCTGTGGTTGTGGGCGGTATCTCGATGCTGCGTGGAGAGTACCCCTTGCCGGTGAGTAACTGGCTTATCGCCCACCTCGGCTGGTGGCACGCCATGAACGGGTTGGCACTCCTTTTCGTAGGCACTTTTCTGCTGGGGTCGCTTTTTATCTAGCTATCAGCCTTCAGCCATCATCGCCTGGCCGCAATAAGTCGTCACCTTGCCCGCGCAACCTCTGCCATAAATCTCTCCGACGCCTCCACCTTCTCTTGCCCTATGAGGCCAGCATCGAGAAGTACCTGCAAAGCTTCCCTCATCGTTACTGTGGCCTGGCAGCGGAGATTGTGTTGAGCCATTAGCTCTGGTCCGCCCTGATTCCTGTCGACCAGCACCACGATGTCGCGCACCTTCAGCCCGGCAGCGTGCAGATGTTCCAGCACCTCCAGTTTGCTGGCGCCGTCCGACACAACATCGTCCACCAGAACGGCGGTCGCGCCTTCCTGCCATGCGCCCTCTACCATTCTCTTGATACCGTGTGCTTTGGCGGAAGACCGGACGTAGCCCGCCGGTATGCCTGTTTCCTGGGAGAGGGCAACGGCTAGAGGTATCCCCGCTTCAGCAATTCCTATCAGCACATCCGGCTTCACCCCTGCCGCCTCCATTGTGCGCGCCATTGCGGAAGCGACCTTACGCAGAAGGGGCGGATAAGAAGCGAGGAGGCGCAGGTTGTTGTAATAGGGCGATACCAGGCCCGACTTGAGCGTTACAGGCTCGAACCTGATAGCGCCAATCCTGAATAGCTCTTTCACTATGTCGCTGATTTCGTTTTCGTGGGCAGTCTGTGTTGGGACGCCTTGCTCTCTATAGCGTGTACGCACAACTTCCATCTGGTCGCGCCACTTACGCGCGGCCTCACCCGGGTCGGCGGCTTCCATGATGGCCCTCGATACGTTGATGAGGAGTCCTGCACCGTCTGCGTCTAACCCGGCCTGTACTGCAGCCTCAACCTCACCACCCTGCGCTCCAACACCCGGACAGAGGATGGGGATGTCAGGCGCGGCTTGCCTCACCTTCGCCAGTACGCCGGGGTCGGTTGCGGGCGCTACCAGGCCGACGTTGCCATTTATATTCCAACTGCTATATATACGGTGTGTGATTTCCACATATAGCGGATCGCCGTTGGGCATAAGCAGGTCTTGCAACTCGCCCGCGCCTGGGTTCGACGTGCGAACAACCATGAAGCAGCCCTTGCCGGGCCGGGAGATCAGAGGCGCGAGAGCCATACGTCCGGGCGCGGGCATGGCGGTGACAGCATCTACCCCGAAGAGGTCAAAGGCTTCGTGGGCACAACGTTCGAGCACATGGCCTACATCTGAGTACTTTGCATCGAGTATGACGAGGATGTGGGGATACCGTGACTTGATATACTCGCATGTCAGGCGCAAGGCCGTTATGCCCGCCTCGCCCTCGG
>JBDSDS010000160.1:0-2670 GCA_039920445.1 Chloroflexia bacterium | reverse complement strand
TGAGCCACAAAAATCTGAAATCTAAAATCCAAGATCCAAAATCAGATGTGGGAGATAGCTATTTCCCTAGCGCGGGGATCCCCTGGTACGTCTGCCCGTTTGGCCGAGATAGCCTCATCACAGCTTTGCAGACTCTATCTTTGAACCCGCAAATCGCGGTAGGCACTTTGCGGGTTCTTGCTCGCTACCAGGGTATGCGAGAGGACCCCTGGCGCGAAGAGGAGCCGGGTAAGATACTCCACGAACTACGCATGGGGGAGATGGCCCGCCTCGGTATGGTGCCGCACTCACCCTATTACGGCTCGGTTGACTCCACCCCGCTCTTCGTGCTTCTTTTTGTGGAGACGATGAGCTGGCTTGATAACAACTCGCTTTATGACGAGTTGCTGCCCAACGTCCTGCGTGCGGTCGAATGGATAGACAAGTATGGTGACGTTGACGGCGATGGCCTTATAGAATATAGAGAGGCTACGTCCCCCGGCGGCATCCGCAACCAGGTCTGGAAAGATAGCGGGGACTCGACACAGTTCCCCGACGGCACGCTCGCGGAGACCCCCTTCGCCGCCGCTGAGGTACAGGCTTACGTATATGCGGCCAAGAAAGGGCTTGGCGAGTTGTTGCGGCGTAAGGGCGATGCTATCACGGCGGACCGGCTTATTGCCGAGGCTGAAGCTTTGAGGACTCTCTTCAACAGCGCGTTCTGGATGGAAGAGAGCGGCTTCTTTTCGCAGGGGCTTGACCATAATAAGGTCAAGGTTCCAACTATCACCAGCAATCCGGGCCATTGCCTCTGGTGCGGCATAGCAGACGACGACAAAGCAAAACAGACAGTGCAGCGCATGATACAACCTGACATGCTCTCGGGGTGGGGGTTACGCACAATCAGTGAAGAGAGCCCCTCATACAACCCGATGAGCTACCACAACGGGAGTGTTTGGCCGCACGACAATTCTATCGGCGTAGCAGGCTTTAAGAGATACGGTTACGGAAGAGAAGCGAATCGGGTTATCACCCAGATCTATGAAGCGGCTCAACACTTTCGCTACATGCGCCTGCCTGAGCTATATTGCGGTTTTGCCAGTGATATTGTGGATCACACCGGCCCTACCGAGTACCCGGTAAGCTGTAATCCCCAGGCATGGGCCGCAGCAGCGCCGATCTTGATGTTGCAAACCATGCTCGGTCTGGAGGCGTATTCCTTCCAGGACAGATTGGTCCTCAACCCCAGGCTCCCAGACTGGCTAACCAGCGTACAAATAGACAATTTACGCGTGGGTGAAAAGCGAGTTGGCCTGCGGATAGACAAGCACGGGGACCACTGCGAAGCGTCATTGACCCACGGTGATATGAGTATTGGCCTTGAAATTACATAGAATTTTCCTGGCGTACCTTTACTCATATCAACGAAAGTAATATAATAGCCAACACTACCTGATTATCTTTCAGCGAATTGCTGTTCTGCCTATACTTGCGAAGACTCTAATATTAGAACATTTACGGGAGAAGACTTATGACCAGAGTGCTCCTCGAGAATATCACCAAGAAGTATGGTGAGGTACTTGCTGTAGATGATCTTAACATAGAAGTGCATGACAAAGAATTTCTCGTACTGGTTGGGCCGTCAGGCTGCGGTAAATCTACCGCCCTGCGGATGATAGCTGGGCTTGAAGATATATCTTCTGGCAACCTCTACATCGGCAGCAACCTGGTCAACGACATGGCGCCTAAAGACCGTGACATCGCGATGGTCTTCCAGAGCTACGCGCTCTACCCCCACATGACAGTTTATGACAACATGGCTTTCGGGCTTCGCCTGCGCAAGAACCTGCCATTCCTCGATGCGCCCACGAACGGCGATGGCACCAGTGGTTCCTCTGAGGGATCGAGCAGCCTCCTTGCTAAACGCCGCGCCCGTGAAGCCGCCATTCGTAAGCAAGTCGAGGCGGTAGCCAACAGTATTGAACTGGGCCAGTACCTGAATCGTAAGCCTAGCCAGCTTTCAGGGGGCCAACGCCAGCGCGTTGCTTTGGGACGTGCCATTGTCCGCGAGCCGGAAGTCTTCCTGATGGACGAACCTCTGTCGAACCTTGACGCCAAAATGCGCGTCTCTACCCGCGCCTTCTTGCAAAAGCTCCACCGTAGACTCGGCGTCACCACTATCTACGTTACCCATGATCAGGTGGAAGCGATGACGATGGGTGACCGCATTGCTGTCATGAAAGACGGCGTGCTACAACAGCTTGACACTCCAAAAGTGCTGTATGAACACCCGGCAAACATGTTCGTTGCGGGCTTCATCGGGTCTCCCGCTATGAATCTGTTCACGTCAGACGTTGAGGGTGACGATCAGGGCCTGTTCCTCAAAGGACCGGGATTCAGGGTAAAGGTGCCGGAACATTACGCTCGGCGACTTGCGGACCGCAAAGGTCAGCAAATAATAATTGGGCTCCGCCCTGAGGTTATACATGATGCGCACTATAAGCCCGACGCGGACCCCGCCAGCCTGGTTGATGCGCGGGTAGAAGTGCTGGAGACGTTGGGCCGCGACATGAATGTTTACTTAACCACGGGTGAGCAGCAATTCGTAGCGAGGCTCGACGACCGCACGGTCGTTACCCCTGGCCAGAGCATCAAGTTAGTGTTCGATACGGCCAACATGAACGCCTTCGA
>JBDSDS010000159.1:0-5735 GCA_039920445.1 Chloroflexia bacterium | reverse complement strand
GAAAAGGCTTTGACTCCTCCACAGGCGGTGTACCAAGCCCTATTCTTCCCTCGGGCGACCTGTGGTCTTTGCCGATACCTGTAAAAGAGGAACCCTTCAGGCGCTACGAACAAATCACAAATGCCCAGGAGTCTCTAGGTTCGATGGTCAACGATCTAACACGCGGCAAAGTAAAGCCAGCTGACTACGCCCATCTGGACCCGGACTTGAGCTACAACAGTGTTCCCAGGCTAGAAGGTTGGAGACCAATCTTTGGGCAAGCAGGTGCAGCAGAAAGTCATCTCCAGGCTAGGGGAGTTACAACTGGTGATGTGTTTATTTTCTATGGATGGTTCAAGCAAGTTGAGTACGTTTCCGGCAAATATAAGTATAAAAAAGACGCACGTGACCTTCATGTAATATTCGGCTGGCTTCAGGTTGAACAACGTCTCTCTGTCTATGATAGAGCAGCTATTCCACCCTGGGCAAGCGAACACCAGCATTGCCTGAGAGAACCCCGGAGTTCAAGAGAGGGTGGGAAGCACAAGGACTCTATTTATCTTTCGACAAATACCTTGCAGCTACCGGATAGCCAACTAAATAAACCGGGTGCAGGGGTGTTCAAGAGATATGACGACCGACTATGCCTGACCTGTCCCGGCAAGACACGTAGCATCTGGCGTTTGCCCCTAGCATTCAGCCCAGAAGACAAGCCCACCACGCTAAGTTACCATAGCGATAAGAAACGATGGACAGTTGATGGAGATCATGTTCATTTGAATAGTGTTGGGAAGGGCCAGGAGTTCGTCCTGGATTGTGACGACTACCCTGAAACGATAGAATGGCTTGCTGGTATCCTACGCCTGGCTGATTAGAGGTAAAGGAGTCACCTATGTCTGAAACTGGTAAATATTCACCCTACTGGAACCCCAAGAACGAGACGATGCCCCGTGAGCAGATTGAGCAGTTACAGCTATACAAGCTCAAGAAGCACGCCGAGTGGGCATATAATACATCGACCTTCCATAAGCGGCAGTTCGACAAGGCCGGGTTCAATCCTGAGCAGTTAAAATCTCTCGACGACATCTGGCGCATGCCGTTCATGACGCGAGAAGAGTGGATGGCGTCGCTTGAGGAGAAGCCTATCTTTGGCGATATGCTTTCTACAGATGCGAATAATGCTGTGCGCTACCACCTCACCTCCGGCACAACTGGGCGCACGCCGATACGGGTGTTAGACAGTACGAAGGACTGGGACTGGATAGCCGAGATGTGGTGTTATGGGCTGTGGGGCTTCGGCATTAGGCCTGAGGATATCGTCTACTTCGCGTTCGGCTATGGGTCGTTCATCGGTTTTTGGGGCGCGCACAACGCCTGCGAGAAGATGGGCGCGCTGGTGATACCGGGCGGCGCTCAGACCACCGAGGCGCGAATCAAGCAGATAGTCGAGTTAGGTGTCACCACCGTCTGCTCTACACCGACCTACGCCCTCAACATGTGGGCTAAAGCGCGCGAGATGGGTATCGACCTCGCTAAGGACAGCAAAGTGGATAAGCTAATAGCCTCCGGCGAGCCTGCGGGTTCGATACCTGCGGCAAAGCGTCAACTGGAAGAGGCATGGGGCGCGAAATGCGGCGACACGGCGGGTATGACCGAGGTCGGCACTATCATGATATTCGAATGCTCGCACCAACCGGGCGGCACCCACATCATCGAGGACCACTATATCGAGGAAGTGATCAACCCCAGCACGGGCGAGCCTGTCGGCTACGGAGAGCTAGGAGAGCGGGTGGTGACCTCTTTCGGGCGAGGGTTCATCCCAGTGCTACGGTATCGTAGCAAGGATATGGTGATGAAAGTACCCGCCTCCACCTGCACCTGCGGGCGCACCTGGGACATCTACGACGGCGGCATCCGGGGCCGGTGGGACGACATGAAACTCATCAGGGGCACCAACGTCTATCCGAGCGCAGTCGAGGCGATCATACGAGAGTATGTACCCATAGACGAGTTCCAGATTTACGTCTGGCGCGGTGAGCTACAGGATGAGATTACCACCAAAATAGAGATCAAGCCCGGCTACGAAGCCGAATGGGACGGCCTACAAGGCAAACTTGCAAAAGACCTGGCCCATGCCCACGAAGGCCTTCGCTTCAACGTAGAGCGCATGGAGTACGGCACCCTGCCCAGGTTTGAGCTAAAGGCAAGGCGGTTGGTGGATGATAGGCCGAAGGCGGAGTATTGACGGCCAACTTTATGAAAGTATCGTCTCTGCACGACAAAGAGGAGATAGAGAGATTCCTTCGCCACAACACCTTTCTACATATCTACAGCATCGGTGACCTGGACGATTTCTTCTGGGAAAACACCGTCTGGTACGCCCTCAAGCATGAAGGAGAGATCAAGCAGATAATCCTTATGTACACGGCGCTCGAAATGCCGACGGTTCTGGCTTTTACCGAACAGCCGGAAGACGAAATGCGCGGCTTCCTCGGTTCGATTCTACCTTTGCTCCCCAGCAGGTTCTATACTCATCTGACGCAGGGGTTGAGAAGCTTATTGGAAGAAGATTACGAGGTACAATGTCATGGCACCTTTTACAAGATGGCACTCACCGATATGAGCAGACTCGACATGGTAGACACATCGTCCGTCACAGGCCTTACATCCTCGGACCTGGGCGAAGTAGCAGAACTGTACAAAGTGAGTTATCCAGGCAACTGGTTCGACCCGCGCATGCTCGAGACCGGACACTATTATGGGCTTCGACGTGACAATGCTCTCATCGGCGTGGCGGGAGTGCATGTTTACTCCGATAAGTACAAGGTGGCGGCATTAGGCAATGTGACTACCCACCCACAATACCGAGGGCAAGGTATCGCCACCGCTTGCTGCGCTTCACTTTGCCATGAGCTATCAAGGACCGTGGAGCATATTGGGCTGAACGTAAAGGCAGACAACAAGGGCGCAATAGCCTCATATCGCAAGTTAGGCTTCGAGGCTATCGCCACTTACGAGGAATGTACAGTCTCTCGCGCAGAGTAATTTGAAAGGAGGAAGAAACAATGGGCCAGATTGAATTTTGTAAGTAAGTAGAGACTTCGCCTGGAGATGAATGCAAAACCGTACTATAGAAATCGGTAGGAGGCTGTTCTATGTTTCTCCAACGACTCGTGCTTGAGAATGTCAAAGCCATAAAGCAACTGGAACTTCCATTTGTCACACCCGAAGGTAAGCCCCGCAAGTGGACCTTACTACTAGGGGAAAATGGCAGCGGTAAAACTACCGTTATGCAGGCCATCGGCCTATTGTTGGTGGGTAGCGAGGGTCTACTAGAACTCCTTGGGAATTGCGATTCCTGGATTCGTGTTGGACAAGACGAATGCCTATTGCGTGCGGATCTCGTCACTGCCCGAGGTGAAGAACGTCGCATCGAGCTTAGAATCCGACGCGGTGATAAAGTCAGAGATGTATTCTCGCGCAACGAGAAAGCCCTAGATGATCTTGACAGTGCCCTTGCGCATTCACCCCGTAGCTATTTGACTATAGGCTATGGAGCATCAAGGCATATCAGCAAGCAACACACGATTGCGGGCGATTGGGGTGGGCCGTTTCGGCATTCGCGGGCACAGAGTGTGGCGACGTTATTCTCTACTGACGCCGTGCTGAATTCTATCGAAAGCTGGGCCATGGCGCTGCACTACCAGCTTGGCGATCCCGGCCTGCAAATGATAAAGAACTCTCTGGCTAATCTCTTGCCCGAAGCAACGTTCGAATCTATTGACAAAGAACGTCAACAACTACTCTTCAAGACCCCTGATGGCATTATCCCCCTTTCCTCGCTGAGTGATGGATATACCGATCTTGCCGCATGGAGTGGGGATCTGCTCTACCGCATCACCAGGATATTCGCCGATTACAAGGATCCATTTACTGCTCGTGGACTGTTGCTGATTGATGAAATCGACCTTCATCTACACCCTATCTGGCAGCGACAATTGATGACATATCTTGACGCAAGGCTGCCCAATTTCCAAATCCTGGGAACAACCTACTCCCCTTTGACCGCTCACCAGGCTGGCGAGGGAGAGTTGTTTGTGCTCAAGCGCGAGGACCCGCAAAGTGCGCCCACGCTCTATGAATACCCTGGGTCTCCTCGCACCCTCATGCTACATCAGCTACTTCTTACACCTATTTTCGGCCTGTCCACGGTCGATTCGACACAGGTCGAAACGATGCGGAATGAATACAAAGGCTTGAGCGCGAAATCCGGGTCGAAAATGACCAGGAGTGATAAGAAGCGCGAAGCCGAGCTTCGTGATGAGATCGAAGACCTACCCGACTGGAGCGCTCAAACTGATTATGATAAAAAGCAGTTAGCCATACTGGAAGAAATCCAGCAGACCCTCCAGACCAGGGGCCAATCTCCTCGAGACGGCAGCAGGTAAAGCTGATAAAGCAAGTCTCAACCGGACATCAGCTAAGTCTAACATTGGGATTACAGCCCCAATTAGTTTTCGAGGAGAGCAAGGATGATCAAGTTGAAGCGTGAAAGGACCGCAACAGCCATCCCACCGGACTTCACCGGGGAAGGCGCATTAGCTCTGAGATTGCTATTACTGCAAGGTAAGCGAGACGGCCAACTTGAATTCAATTCCGCTATTTGGAAAAAGGCCAAGAAGCAACTGAAGAAAGAAGCAGCAGGCAAGTGCGCCTACTGTGAAGCCGAAACCAGTGTAGTCGCACACGGGGACGTAGAACACTTTAGGCCCAAGGGTGGTGATGATGGGTACTGGTACCTTGCCTATTGCTATGATAATTACACCTACTCGTGCCAGATTTGCAACCAGACTTACAAAAAAGACAAGTTCCCCATCTTCGGCACGAAACTGAAACTAAAACCTCCTCTCCTAAATCCCTATCCGGCAAATGCTACGCCTGACGTACTACGCGCAACAATCTTAACCTTCGCCCCCGACCCTCTTGTTGATAACACAGACTATCCTATGGCTACGTTCCTTGAGCGCACCACCAAAGAAAAGCCTACGCTGATAGACCCCTATATGGTTGATCCCGAACCTTTCTTCAAGTGGGAGGTCGACAATGTAAACAAGGAAGTCTACATCCGGCCAAGAAACAACACGGTAAAGGTGAAAAGGACCTTCCTGGCTGTTGACGAGTACCTGGGTCTGAACAGAGAAGAACTGTGTCGTGTGCGCTGGCTGACATTCAGATCGCTAGCGGTGATCAGAATGGCGTATGAAGCTACTGACGCGGGAGACCCTTTACGCGCAGCGTGCAAAGATTTCATCGAGTTAGCAATCTCTAACGAAGCTCCTTTCGCCGGAATGGCACGCTACTTTGTAAACAAGGAGTGGCATCTAGACTTATCATAGGCTCAAGGTGGGCAATACTGTGGGGGAATTGACTTCCAGCCAACCCCAATGTGTCCGACCTGTAAGGCTTTATTAAGGAGGGTGAGAAAGAATGACCGAAGCAAGCACAGATCTTTTAGGAAACCCACTCACACAACAAGAGCACGAGATACTCGACGTATACGAATCGCTGAAGAGGCTGGCAGCCAATGACGATCTGCCCCCTTGCGCCGCTCGCAACGTTCGCAAGGCCCTTTCCGCCATGTGGCAGGCCACAAACGACCTTGATTTGCAATTCGAGCAGTTGTACGATCTGGGCGTGTAGCCTGTAGGGAGTGGGGAAATCCGAAGATGTAGGGGCGGACCCACGTGTCCGCCCTT
>JBDSDS010000158.1:0-3786 GCA_039920445.1 Chloroflexia bacterium | reverse complement strand
TTGACGCCTGCGTCTGGTGAAGTTATGTCAACCATATCGGCACGTACTGATGGATCTTTCTCCGGCACGTGGTTGGGACTTGTGCCCGCCTGCCCTGTAGTGGAAGTTGCGTCCGAAGCGGGAGGCGGGTCGGTCATCTGGGTGGGGACAGGTGCGGCGTTGGTGGCCGTAGCCACGGGAGCCGTTTCGGGACTATTCGGTCCGCAGCCGAGTGTAACTAGCACGCTGCTAGCCGCCGCTGCGCCTCCGACAAGGAGCGAGACACGACGCATCAACTCGCGCCTGGTAATCCGACCCTCCTGCCACTTCTCAGATTCCTCTTCTACGAGGTAACGCTGCATGTCGTTCAGATCGTGCAAAGTCATGGGAGCACCTCCATTTCTGTCATGCGTGCGAAGGGGGTACTCTCAGTATAACATAAGGGGTTAGGGATCAGAAACGTGAAACACGGCTACCGACCACCGACCACCGTCCCCTAATCCCTAATCCCTAATCCCATCGTCGCTTCTTTCATGCTGCGGATGAAGTCGGACACGCCTATGATCAGATCGTCCTCCGGCAAGATTTCGATAAGGTTGATGAGTGCGCTGGCAACTATCGCTCCGTCGGCCACCGTGATAACCTCCGCCACCTGCTCTGGCGTGCTGATTCCGAAGCCTGCTACTAATGGCAAGTCTGTATGCGGGCGCACACGAGAGATAAGGTCGGGTAGGGCCTGGCTCAATTCTGCGCGAGCACCTGTTACGCCCGTGAGCGATACACAGTAAATAAAGCCGCTCGCCATCTCGGTCACGCGCCGGATGCGCTCTTCTGTGCTGGTGGGAGCCAGTAGAAAGATCACGTCAATATTGTGGGTGTCACAGGCAGTTTTGAGATCTGATGCCTCATCGGGAGGCAGGTCAGGCACAATTAGGCCATCGACCCCAGATGAAGCAGCGTCCTCGGCAAATTGCTCCAGGCCATATTTGTGGAGCGGATTATAGTAGCTCATCAAGAGGATCGGCACTTCATTAGAGCGGCGGGCTTCG
This sequence comes from Chloroflexia bacterium, assembly GCA_039920445.1. Classification (GTDB taxonomy): domain Bacteria; phylum Chloroflexota; class Chloroflexia; order QHBQ01; family JADMIH01; genus JADMIH01. Next base: position 2,758 of record JBDSDS010000158.1, on the reverse strand, counting down.
GCGGCCACGCTCAGGCAATCAGACAAGGTGACGCCTGCTTCGAGAGCGGCCTGGGATGCTCGTTGAATAGTCGCGCCGTCGGCGAGTGGATCGCTGAAGGGCACCCCAAGCTCGATCATGTCGGCGCCTTGCCGGGCAATCACCGGGAGCAGAGTGCGCGTTGTTTGTAGGGAGGGGTAGCCTACGGTGAGATATGGGACCAGGGCTGCTTCATTGTTCTTCTTGAGTCGTCGAAAGGCTGCCGGGATACGACTCATCGAGGCGGAGCCTGCCCGTTGCCTTTGTTTGTGAGTGTGATATCGAGAGCCGTTGCTACGGTTGCCATGTCTTTGTCTCCCCTGCCTGAAAGATTCACGATTATCATGCTGTCAGGCGCAAGGGTCTCTGCCAATTGCGCGGCATAGAAAATCGCGTGTGATGATTCTAGAGCAGGGATGATGCCTTCAGTTTCGCACAGGAGCCGGAAGCCCCCAAGCGCCTGGGCGTCGGTGACACCCACATATTGGGCGCGACCCGTCTCTTTGAGATAACTATGCTCTGGACCAACTCCCGGATAGTCAAGACCTGCGGAAATGCTGTGCGTCTCAATCACCTGGCCGTGCTCATCCTGCAACATGTAAGAGCGCGAGCCGTGGAGCACGCCTACCGAACCAGCGACTAACGTAGAGGAATGCCTGCCGCTCTCGATGCCCTCACCCGCAGCCTCCACGCCTATCAACTTCACTTCTCGGTCGTCTATGAACGGATAGAAAATACCTATGCTGTTGCTGCCGCCGCCCACGCACGCGACCACATAATCAGGCAGGCGCTCGGTCTGTTCGAGGGATTGCTGGCGCGCCTCTTTGCCGATGACGCTCTGGAAGTCACGCACAATCATTGGGTAGGGGTGCATACCGACCGCCGAGCCGATCAGGTAGTGTGTCGTTTCGACGTTCGTGACCCAGTCGCGCACAGCTTCGTTGATGGCATCCTTGAGGGTGCGGCTTCCCGATGAGACCGGACGAACCTCAGCGCCCAGGAGTTTCATGCGGAAGACGTTGAGTGACTGTCGCTCAATATCGACTTCACCCATGTAGACCACACACTCTAGGCCCAGCTTCGCGCAGACTGTGGCGGTGGCGACCCCATGCTGGCCCGCGCCCGTCTCGGCGATGATCCTCTGTTTGCCCATCTTGCGGGCAAGTAAAGCCTGTCCCAGAGCATTGTTGATCTTGTGCGCGCCGGTATGCGCCAGGTCCTCGCGCTTGAGGTAGATGCGCGCTCCCCCAACTCGGTGCGTCAAGCCCTCGGCGAAGTAAAGGGGCGTGGCCCTGCCAACGTAGTGCTGTTCGAGGTCGCACAGCTCAGATAGAAAGTCCGGGTCAGCCTTTGCACGAGCGTATTCGCGCTCAAGCTCCTCAAGAGCCGGCATGAGCACTTCCGGAGCGTACTTGCCGCCGAATGCGCCAAAGTGACCGCTTGCATCAGGCATGTTGTATATTGGTTCGGTTTGACGTACTGCTGGTTCAGTAGTAAGCATCATATTGTCCTTTCGTTATGCAGGTTCAAGGTTCAAGGTTGTAGGGCGTTCTAACTTTGAACCTTAATCCCCTTTGCTGCCTGTATGAATTCCGCGATAAGGCTGCTATCCTTCCTTCCGTCCCTCTCCACGCCGCTGCTGACGTCAACCCCAAACGGGCTTATACTGGCTACTGCATCAGCGATGTTCTTCGGGTTAAGACCACCGGCCACGAAGATAGGATAGTGAGCCGATAGTTGAGCCGCAAGCCCCCAGTCAGAAGTCTCCCCTGTTCCTCCATAAGAGCCATGTTGGTATGTGTCGATGAGAAGTTGGACACGACCCTGCGGTGCGGCCGCTAAGTATTCATCACAGACGTTCACGGCTTCGCTTACGCTTGTCTCGTGTGGGAATCTGAGGGCTTTGATGACAGGATGGCGGCGGGCAATCCGGCCTACCTGTTGAGGTGATTCGTCACCGCTCAATTGAATTATGTCAAGTCCTACTGAGGCGGCAGTTGTATAAATCGTTTCATCTGTCTCGTTGACGAACACACCCACTGTCAGAGGGTGTTGCTCAAGCGATGTCAGGCTGGCTACTATTCGCGCTGCTGCCTCATGCGTGACTTGCCGTCGACTGGGCGCGAAAACTATGCCGACCATATCGGCACCCACAGATGCAGCATGAAGCGCATCGGCCTCACGCATGATGCCGCATATCTTGACCTGTATCGGGCTTCCAAAGCGGGGGTCTAAGGTGCCTGCCTGTGGTAGCATCTCTAGCATTAGTATATTCCCGCTGTAGCCGAGCCAAGTGACAGTCCGCACATCTCACGTGTGGCAGCCGCGAGGTTCGGCGCGGTGAGCAGACTCTCGCCTACGAGGATGGCGTCTACACCTATATCGAACATCCGGGCGCGATCCGCCGTGACGCGAAAGCCGCTCTCGCTTACCACCACCACCTCAGGCGGTATAAGAGGCAGCAACATGGAGGTAGTCTCCATATCGACGGTGAATGAGCGAAGATCACGGTTGTTGATACCTATTATCTCTGCGCCGGAGTAGAGCGCGGCCTGAAGCTCAACTTCATCATGCACCTCTACAAGCGCCGCCATTCCGAGCGACGCGGCAAGTTCTCTAAAATAGCGCAGGTCCTTGCGGGCGAGCACCGAGGCAAGGAGAAGGACAGCATCTGCTCCGGCTGCTCTTGCCTCATAGATCTGGTAAGGGTCGACAATGAACTCTTTACACAGCACGGGCA
>JBDSDS010000157.1:0-3746 GCA_039920445.1 Chloroflexia bacterium | reverse complement strand
CAGGTCAGAAGCTCCACTCATAGTACAATCTGCAACATTGCTTGGTGTCTGCTTGCTCGTCCGACCTACCTGGGTAAGCCATACCGAGAGCCAATCACTGAGGCTAACCAATTATTCCAAAGAGGTTTTACGCTATTGACTTCAGTTTATAATATCTCTATGGTAGACAAGCCTACCCTGCCGCTCGATACGCTTGCTTTTACTACTTTTCTGGTGGAAGCGAAGAAAGGTGCGCGCCCTGTAGACGAGCAAGTCCGCCACCATGATGGTACTCTGGGTGCGATGGAACTGTTCTATTCGAGCGGGCTTTACTCGTATCGTAATACTTACTATGGGACCGAGCGCTTCTCCGGTCAGGAGACGGTGCATTACGATAGCAAGCCTATCTGGGGGATGGGCTATTCGGGCGGGCTGATTACACACTACATGTGGGACTTGCAGCCACAATGGGTCTACGCGGTGCTGCGGGCATCGCTGGCCCAGGTGACGGAAGAGTTGCCGTTCAGAGGACCCCTCAAATATGAGTATTACGGCTTCGAGTACAACAACCACCCTCTAGGCCACCTTGCTGAGTTCCTGGGCGAGGAAACGATCAAGTACCGCGATTCACAGGTCTATCACCTATGGTATGTGGGCGGGTTCATAAAGTAGGCTGTGAGTTCAAGGTTCAAGGTTCAAAGTTCAAGGAGATACAACTTTGAACCTTGAACTTTGAACCCTAATCAAGGCCGACTGTTTCGCTGCCCGCGCGCCTGTCCCCTCAGCCCCGTTCCCTGACCCTTTGCGAACCTGGGGTCCATTTTTCGCATCCTGTAGTCCGTGCCTAGCATCAGCACGTGTCTGCACAGGTCGGGGTCGCACACGCGAGAACGAATACGGGGGTCGAGGCTGTCTAGGTCGGAATTGGATGTGATTACGGTCGGCAGGCGGTTGTTGTAGCGGTAGTTGAATATCTGGTATAGTTTTTCTACGGCCCAGGGGGTCGACTGTTCGGCTCCGAGGTCGTCTATCACCAGTAGGTAGACCGAGCGTATCTGCTCAAATCTCTCATCATAGGATGTGTCACTTGTGGGAGCGTAGGCGGCTCGCAGGTGGTGGAGCAGGTCAGGCGCAACCGCGAAGTAGACCTGCATGCGGTGGTCCTGCACGACATGGTTAGCGATGGCGGCGGCAAGGTGGGTCTTGCCCGTGCCGAAGCCTCCAAGCAGGAGAAGCCAGCCTTCCGGTTGGGCGGCAAACTCTGTGGCCGCGTCATATCCCTCACCGCTCCCCTGCATTTCAGGGTCGAAGTTGAGGAAGACCTTGCCCGCGAAGGCGTCCAGGTTGCTCAACCTGTAGAGGTCGTCGAGGTTGCTTTGCTCGGTGGCGTTGGTACGGCAGACGCAGGGATAGAGTTTCCCGAAGCGCGGGTCGCCAACAGGCGCGTTTATTCGCAGCCAGCCGGCGCCGTTACAATGTGGGCAGGATTCTTCGGCCTGAGTCAATCTCAGCGCACCTCGGTTTCCGTCGTCCAGCGTCCGTGGTCCTTCGACTTCTCCGCCTCCTATTTCGGCACTTAGTCCATTACCTGTCTGGCCGGAAGAGGAAGGCGTATTTGCCCTTCGTATATTTATCGGGATCGAGAGCTCGCTCAACAGGTCCCCTATCTTGTCCACTATTCTTTCCCTCCGCTGCCCATCTCTCTAATATGCGCTCTATGTAGCGCCAGCTTCGTTTGTTGTTGGTTACTGCTTCGTCGAAAGCCGCTTCTATCCAGTCGTTTGGATATCGCGTTTCGGCGTCCTGTAGCTTCTCCGCAAGAAGCGGTGTCAGCAGGCCGATATTCTGCTCGTACAGGGCATATATATTAGGCTTCTCCATGATGACACGGATGCGGCCATTAGTGTGCCCATTAGTGTGCCCGTTCCTATCCCCTGCCAGTGGTGTAGTCAGCACATCTATCTCACCTTTTGCCAGCGTTTCTACCCACGAGCGACTATCGCGGGTGTTGAGGAGGTACCACTGTTCGGCCCGCCCATCGCTGATGTCATTTGGCTCCTCACGCACCCACAATTGGAGCAAAGTGCCACGCGCCACCGCAAGCTCTAATCCTTCTCGAACTGCCTCCCCGTAAGGCCGAGGGCCTTTGCACTGGGAAACGGCCTCTCGCAATCTGGTGTCAATCTCCAGGTCGGCCATGCTAACCATCCTGGGTGAAGAGCCGTTCACCCCACCGCGCGCCAGCCGCCAGAAGAGGTACAGGGTCACTTTCATCTCGAGCATCGACCCGATCTGGGGGAGCACCTCATCAAAGAACCCTTCCGGCACCCGGACGGTCTTATGTTTATCTGTGGAGAATCCAATGAAAGGTCGCATATCTTCCGGTTACAACTCGTTTATCACAAAATCAGGGGCAGCTCTATAATGCACGATTTTGCGCTAGGGTTCTTGTCTATACACTTCCAGATCGGTGAATTTCGTCGTGCGGCTGAAAAAGCGGAGCGGGATAGTGGTGAGCGGGCCGTTCCTGTGCTTGGCGATGTGTATCTCCGCGATGCCCTTTTTCTCGCTTTCGGGGTTATACATCTCCTCACGGTGGATGAACATCACGATATCCGCATCCTGCTCTATGCTTCCAGATTCTCTGAGGTCGGACAGGATGGGCACGTGAGTGCTGCGGGTCTCGACGGCGCGGGACAGCTGGGCACAGGCAAGCACAGGCACGTTCAGTTCGCGGGCCAGCATCTTCAGGTTACGGCTGATCTCTGATACTTCTTGCACTCGGTTTCCATCGCGCCGGGCCGTGCCCTGCATTAGCTGGAGGTAGTCGACGATCAGCATGTCAACGCCAACTTCGGCCTGCAAACGACGCGACTTCGATCTCACTTCATGCACGGTCAGACCTGCGCTATCGTCTATGTAGATAGGCATTTGCGCGAGGCGACCAATCGCGTCCGATACAAGATGCCATTCATCATCGGTGAGGTAGCCGAGGCGCAATTGCTGGCTGTCGACCCCCGTCTCTACGGCGAGGAGGCGCTGCACAAGCTGCTCGCGGCTCATTTCCAGGGAGAATACGCCGACGCTCTTACCCTTCGACGCCGCGTTGTGGGCGATGCCGAGGGCAAGCGAGGTTTTGCCGACACCAGGACGCGCGGCCATGATCAGCAAATCGCTCCGCTGGAAGCCGCCTGTCGCTTCGTCAAGGTCGTGGAAGCCGGTGGGAACGCCGACCACGCCGCCGGGGTTGTGCTGGATCGACTCGATGCGGTCGTAATACTCGTTGAGGACCTGCTCGATAGAAGCGAACTCTTTGACGGAGCTGCGCTGCGAGATGGCGAATAGCACCTGCTCCGCCTTATCGAGGACCTGCGCGACTTCATGCTCCTCCGAGTAACCCAGGGCGGCTATCTCTCCACCCGCCGAGATAAGGCGGCGCAGCACGGCGGTACGCTCCACTATATGAGCGTAATACTCGATGTGGACCGCCGTTGGGGTGCGATTTACGAGATTGATTAGGTAGCTATAGCCACCTATATTCTCCAGCCTGCCAGCGCGCTCAAGCTCGGCGGAGAGAGTAACGGGGTCGGGCGGCTCGCGGCGGGCGTACAAGTCGAGTACGGCCCCGTAAATCCAGCCGTGGGCCTCGCGGTAGAAGTCCTGAGGCTGGAGGAAGGGTGCAATTTTGATTACCGAATCGCGGTCGAGAAGGAGAGACCCCAGAACGGCCTCTTCGGCCCCCACATCGTAGGGAACCGGGCGCTCGA
>JBDSDS010000156.1:0-5487 GCA_039920445.1 Chloroflexia bacterium | reverse complement strand
GACAGGTCCTCACGCCCGCCGAACGCGCCTCCGATGGCGGCATACCGGATGATAACATCTTCCTCCGGCAGCTTGAGCATGGCGGCTATCTGGCGGCGGTCTTCGTGCAACCACTGCCCGGCAGCCTCTATCACCAACCTGCCTGCCTTGTCGATATAGGCGATCCCGGCTTCCGGCTGAAGATAAGCGTGCTCCTGCCAGGAAGTAGTGAACTCGCCGTCCAGCACAAGGTCGGCCTCTGCCAGCGCCTTCGTCGCGTCCCCTTTGCGGATTGGCACATGGCCGAGCACGTTCGTACCTTGCGCCTCATGAACAAGGGGCGATTCGGGGTACATGGCTGCACGTGGGTCAGTAACTGCGGGTAGGTCCGCGTACTCCACGCGCACCAACTCCGCGCCAGCGTTCGCAGCCTCCGGTGTTTCCGCCACCACGAGGGCTACCCTATCACCGACATAGCGCACGACATCGAAGCAAAGCGCAGGCTCGTCGGCCTCAACTAGCCCATAGGCATTGTAGGGCACATCGGCTGCCGTTAACACATCTACAACACCAGGGTACGCTAACGCCTCCTCAGGATGTATCTTCAGTAGTCGCGCATGAGGACGGTGCGCGAATACGATCTTGAGGTGCAGCATATCAGCCCGCACCAGATCGGCGGGGTAATTGGTGGCACCCGTCACCTTGCCGAGTGCGTCAGGTCTGAGGACTGAGGTTCCTATGAGGCTGATCATATACCACCTTCCAGGAGTTCCGGTCGCCTGATGTCTGTAGCCGAGGGCCGAAACAGAAGAGCGAGGCCGACAAGCAACCAGGCGATGCTCATTGGTAGAACCCAGGAGCTTGGCAGATGATAAACTCCGAAGAAGACGAGGAAAATCCCAAGAGGTGGTGAGATAACCAGTGGCCATGCGCCCCAGCCCGGCAGAAGTTTCTGGCGCAATAAAGCCATGCCAAGTAATACAGAGCCGACCCCGTAAACGAGGAATCCTAACTCGCTCCCAATCACGAAAGAGATACCCCAAAGCGGCTGGTGAAGGACTTTCTCTCCAAGCCAGTAGTCACCAATATTACCGAGAATCTGCATTACAAGGCCGATAAAGAGGAGCCGCAACCCGAGCCTCCCCCGGCGTTTGAGATGCTCGCCTACAGCAGACCTGAGACCCAACAGGCCGAGCAGTATGAGGAGGAAAACGAATATTAATGTTTTGCCATATGTTGGGTAAACCTCGTCACGCGGCGCAAAGCCGAGCATCGGCTCCACCATAAACCTGAGTGCTTTCGATATGGGTGGTACATGTTCACTCCAACCTGTATAAGTTACACCCCACCAGTTGTAACCAGCTGCCGCTATTACAGGAGTTAGCACAATGCCAAGAAAGCCGCCCAAGATTGCGGAGACGGCATTCCAAATAAGGGTCCTAGGCGCGCTCACTCACAACTCCTCGGCAGCCGCAAACATCGCGTCCAATATCTTCTTATATCCAGTACACCTGCAGATATTCCCGCTGATCGCCACCTGCGCTTCCTGTAGGCTGGGCGCGGGCCGTTCGTCCAGCAGTTTTGCTCCCGCCATCAACATGCCGGGGATGCAAAAGCCACACTGTACAGCCGCTTTGTCAATAAATGTCTGTTGGAGAGGGTGTAGATCGTCGCCGCCCGTAGTGCCTGCCAAACCCTCGATTGTGGTGATAACGCCGTTGTGAGCCTGCGGTGCGGGCACCAGGCACGACATCACCGCCTGCCCGTTGAGCCAGACTGTACACGCGCCACATTCACCCTCCGCGCAGCCTTCCTTCGTGCCTGTCAGGTCGGCATCTAGCCGGAGAGCATTCAGCAGTGATTTGTGCTGGGCATTCGCCAGGCGACGCCGCTCGCCGTTGATAATTGTGTCTATCGTCCCGGTGAAGTGAGCAATATCGCGGGGGGCATGGCCTGTATCGAGCAGTACAGGTCGGTCGGGGAAGCCGTCGCGCTCTTTTCCAGCCCCTAGTTTTCGGAGCGAATCGGAGATGAGTGAAGCGAGCGTCACCAGCCTGTACTCCGCCGAGCCACGCAGGTCGCTGATAGGCCGTACCTCGGAACAGGCCAACCGCCCCGCCTCCTCGCACACATCAGGGTCGAGTCGCTTGCCTTCCAGGAAATCTTCCGTCTGACGTGCCCGTACCACGGTTGGCGCTAAACAGCCAAGGGCTATTTTCGCTCTTTGCACTTCTCCCTCGTGCAAAGAAACCACTATCCCGACATGAATGACCGAAATCGCCTGGGCGCGCCTCAAACCTATTCGTTTCCACATGCCGCGCTCATGTTGTCCAAGCGCCTTAAACCGTATCTCGCGCACTATTTCGACCGGCTGTAAAACCGTCCGGCGCACGCCTGTGTAAAACTCGTCAAGTCGCACGGTACGCTCACCGATAGGGCTCACGATGGTTAGTTCCGCCCCAAGCGCCATGAGCGCAGCTATAGTGTCGTTGGCCGGGGATGCCGTGACAAGATTGCCTATTATCGTGCCTCGCGTCCGTATCTGGGGCGCGCCAATCTCGATGCAAGCCTGGGCGAGTGGCAATGCGCTTTCTATACACTCACGCGAAGCGAGCACATCGTTATGGGTAGCCAGTGCGCCTAACCTGATTGTGCCCTCGTCCAGCCGCACATACCTGAGGTCCTTGAGATTAGTTATGTCTACCAGAGTTGGGGTGGGCTTAATGCCGCGCTGTAGTTCAACAAGCACATCGGTCCCACCCGCAATCAGGCGTGCCTCCGCGTGGCTTTGCAAAAGGTGCAGAGCCTCCTCAAGGCTTGATGGTTGTAGGTAGTTCTGCCACATCCGTGCTAAGTACTCCTGTATATAGGGGTGCTCGGCGCTTTACAGCCCGAACCGCGAATCCGGTACCGGCACCTTGTCGGCGGTGGCCTCTTCGCCTTCAAGCGCGGGCAGGTGCATGACGAAATGAAAATAATCAGAAGAGCTTGACAGAAAGGTGTGAGCCTCCCCAGGCTCTACCACTAATACGTCGCCTTCGGACAACTCGATTGTCTCTTGCTCGACCCTTATCGCAGCCAAGCCCCGCGCCACCATGTAGATCTCGGTCATGCGTTGGTGGAAGTGAGGCTCATCTATACCTTTATTCGCGTAGCCAAGAGACATATTCAGGGTGGGGTTCCACGGACCAAAGAACCAACCCTTAGGCCGTAGAAGGTCTGCGCGGTCTAGTCGCATACTAGCCTAGCCATCTCGTGCCCTAAACTTGTCAAGTATCTTCTCTCCCAGGCGTAACCAACTTGCCCACAGGCGTCGACGCTAGCTTCCCTTCCAGGAATACCGTTGTACCCCGTACTATCGTGCGGACGATCTTCGCTTTCATACTGCGCCTGAGATATGGGCTGTGCTTGTGACGATAGAACAGGTCTTCCGCCTCAAGTTGATAAGCACTTCCCAAATCGAGCAAGGCCATATCCGCGTCGGCCCCAATCTCGATACGACCCTTCTGCGGAGCAAAGTCGAATCGCTCGGCCACGTACTCGGATGTGACCCTTGCAATAGTAGAGAGTGGTAGTTTACGCTCAGAATAGCCGTCCGTCAAGAGGAGAGAGAGCAGCGACTGGCACCCGGAGATTCCTCCCCACACTTTGAAGAAGTCTGCTCCGGTCTTCATATCAGCAGGTGAAGGAGAATGGTCTGATGCTACCATAGGCAAAGTCCCGTCGGCCAGTTGGCTCCATAGCGCGTTCTGCTCGTCCAGTGTCCGTATAGGTGTAGCGCACTTGGCGATTGCACCCAGCCTCTCCACATCTTCTTCCGTCAGGACCAGGTAATGGGGGCAGGTCTCGCAACTGACATCAACCCCTCGCGCTTTCGCCTCGGCCACCATTGCAACCCCACGCCCCGTGCTGACATGGACGATGTGGAGGCGGCAGCGTGTCTCTTCGGAGAAGACGATTGCGCGACCGATAGCCTCAACCTCGGCGACAACCGGCCTGGACAGCAGGTAATCGCGCACTCCGGTACGCCCTTCATTGATAGCTTGTTTGGAGAGTGCGGATGTTATGGCCTCACTCTCGGCGTGTACAGCCACAAGGCTGCCCAACCTGGCCGCTTCTTTCATACCCTTGTACAAAGTCAGATCATCCACTGCCTCAAAATCATCGATGCCGCTATTCGACATGAACGCCTTGAAGCCGACCACTCTCCGCCCAACAAGCTCCTCCAAATGCCCTATATTGCCGGGCACAAGCCCACCCCACAGCGCGAAATCGACAAGCGACCCGGCCTGTGCCGCAGCGCACTTCAGGTCGAAGGCAGAGGCAGTTGTGGTCGGTGGGTGAGAATTGAGAGGCATATCGAAGTAGAAAGTAGTCCCGCCCGCCGCCAATGCTCGCGTTCCTGTCTCGAACCCTTCCCACTCAGCGCGCCCCGGCTCATTGAAATGTACGTGTGCGTCGATCACGCCTGGGAAGATATGCAGCCCGGTGGCGTCTATCTCTTCGCCGCTGCTTCCAGCGAGGTCAGATTCGATTGCCACCACTCGTCCACCTTCGATTCCTATGTCAGTGGGACGAACACCGGACGATATTACCAGCGTGCCATTTCTAATGATGGTATCGTAAAGTGGCATAGGTACGTTCCTATTTCATAGTAGGAATGGAAGGGTATTACTCGTCGTTTGCCTGACATACCGCCTCTAATCAAAAAGCAGAGCGGAAATTTGATCCGATGAAAGTTTGAGTACAATGAGCAAGAGCGTTGACGGAATCAATACTGTTAACCTCCACATCCGTGCGCGGACGGATAGATATTGTAATCCGAGTAACAACTCTGCCCATAGTCCTGCAAGCAAAGGGAAGCCCACGCAAAACCAGCCAGAGAACGCAGCAATAGCCCAAACATCGCCGTTTCCGGGTAACGGTGGGTAAAGGTTAGCTTCTCTAAGCCATAAATTGATCCACTCTATATCAACAACAGACATTCGGTTGAACCCACTCCCGTAAAACGGTACAAGGATAAAAAATAGCATGGTTAGACTTAGAACTATGATGAGCGCATGGAAGAGCTTCACAATAATACGCTCCTGTCGATCATATTTTGTGCGGAGTTCTTCCATAGCTTTGGCCTCCTGCTGATGCCTATAAATCGTCCTGTCTAGTCAGGTTCGCCAGAAACCCACCCATCACCTCTATCGCAATCGCTACATCCTCCACCTCGACAGATTCCGCTGGGTTATGACTCACCCCTCCTTTGCACCGAACAAAGAGCATGGCAAAGGGAGCGACTTGGGAAAGGACCACGGCATCATGCCCTGCGCCGCTTGCGAAGTGGCGCACAGGATGGCCTGCCGCCTGCACGGCGTTTGCCAGCCTATCGATGAATGCTGGAGAACAATACACCGATTTCGTCTCTTGCATCACCTGCCATTCCATCGAAACATGGCGAGCAGAGCGAATCCTGGCGGCATCTTCTTTCAGAATGCGGCAGGCATCTTCTCTTGTCGC
>JBDSDS010000155.1:0-9631 GCA_039920445.1 Chloroflexia bacterium | reverse complement strand
CGGGGCACACCCAGGGTCGCCAACCGCCTACTCCGCCGCGTGCGTGACTTCGCACAGGTTAGAGCGCAGGGCGTAATTACAGCCGAAGTAGCCCACGAAGCCCTCAAGCGCCTCGAGATCGATGAGCTTGGCCTCGACGACACAGACCGACGCATCCTCCACGCCATCATCGACAAATTCGATGGGGGGCCGGTCGGCCTGGACACAATCGCTGCCGCCACCAGCGAAGAGCGAGATACCATCATGGATGTGTACGAGCCATACCTGCTCCAGTTAGGCTTCCTCGCCCGCACCCCACGAGGCCGTATCACCACGCGCCGCGCATACGAGCATATGGGCGTGCCATATCCCGACCCCAATCCCGAGACTGCGCGGGAAGAGCAGTTACCGCTAGACCTTGACCATGAGCGAACACTCTCCTGAGCAAGTAGATATTTCCTTGTCATGCTGAATACTTTGCAAACTAAAGGTTGACAGTTATGATAAAATAGAAGGTATGAGAAGAGCACAACAAATCCAACTAACAGAAGAACAACGCGCAGAGTTGAAGAAGCTGGTGAGCACAGGCACCGGGCCAGCCCGGGTGCTCACGCGAGCCAGAATAATCTTGATGGCAGCCAGGGGTGAAGGAAACCAACAGATAGCTGATGCCCTGGAAGTAAGCTGGCGTACTGTTATCCGCATCAAGGCTCGCTTCCGAGAGGAAGGGCTGGATGTCATAAAAGAACGCGCACGTCCAGGCCGCCCACCTCGCATCACAGGTGACATAGAAGCCAAGCTGATCATGCTCGCTTGCTCCGCTCCACCTGAAGGTAGAAGCAGGTGGACTTTACAGCTTTTGGCAGACAAGATGGTGGAGCTACAGTATATAGACACCATCTCTGATGTAGGGGTTATGAAGCGGCTAAAAAAAACAGGCTTAGACCTTGGAAGGTAAAGAGTTGGTGCTTGCCTGTACGTTACGACTCCAAATCTACTTCTACAGCCAAGTTCGTAGCCAAGATGGAAGATGTGCTCTCCGTGTATGAGCGCCCGTATGACCCTGATTATCCGGTAGTATGCATAGACGAGAAGAACAAGGAGTTGAGAGGAGACACTGAAGGTAGAAAGCCATTGCCGCCTAGACCCAGCCTTGACAAAGAGGCGGCTCACGATGCCAGAGAGGACTATGGGTACAAGAGAGGCGGCATGGCTAACATCTTCATGGTGTGCGAACCGTTGAGGGGCTGGAGAAGGGTGGCTGTGACCGAGAGGCGCACGGCTCAAGACTTTGCCAAGCAATTGCAAAAGCTGGTGGACCAAGACTTTCCCCAGGCGAAGAAGATAGTGCTTATCACAGACAACCTCAACACTCATACTATGTGGTCTTTGTATCAGACATTCCCACCCCAAGAGGCAAGACGTATCCTGGACAAGTTGGAGTGGCACTACACACCTGAACATGGTTCGTGGCTCAATATGGCAGAGATAGAATTATCGGTACTGCAGAGGCAGTGTTTACGCAGGCGAATCCCTGACGCCAAGACCCTGGAGCATGAGGGATCCGCCTGGTTTGTGCAGCGCAATTCCCTCAACGCCAAGATCAAGTGGCAATTCACAACTAAAGATGCTCGTACCAAACTCCGCTCCTTGTATCCTGTCATTTCTTTGTTAGCTAAGCATTCAGAATGACAAAGGATGTTTGTTTCGCTAACCTAATGCACGGGTCCCGTTTGGCTCGTAATGGAAGCTCCCTTGTCTACCTGATAGCAGCACTATTCATGCCGTGCCCAGAGTGGGGGTTTGTGGCATAATGATGCCTGTTCGCATGAGCGAAGGGGGTATGTTTGAGAGGTCTTGGGTTGCGGGTGGTCAGCGGCGTGCTGTTGCTCGCGCTTGTGCTGGTGGCGATCTGGCAGGGCGGGTTGCTTTTGATGGGGTTGGTGGCACTAGCTACAGCCCTGGCCGCGCACGAGTTCTATACTATGGCGCGGCGCGCAGGGTACCGGCCAGCATATCAAGCGGGGGTGGCGCTGGCCCTTTTGCTGGCTCTCAGGGCGTATCTGGCTGGGGACCTCGGCGCGGGCTTGATATCGTCTGCTCCAGGCGCGGGGGCTGAAGCGCTTGCTTTGGTATTGGCGCTGCTGTTTGTTCTGGCTCAACAGGGGCTTGGCGGGTTGCGGGCGGTTGCCGTCTCGCCGGGCGGTTCTACATCTCAAGGTCGATCTGGGGGTCGCGGCTGGGCGGATATGGGACTAACTATTGCGGGGGCGGTCTATACAGGGGGATTATTAGGATATGCGCCAATGCTTGCAGGTATCCAGGAACGAGCAGAGGTGGCTCCCGGTTGGGTCTGGCTCTTGCTGGTTGTATTCGGGACGGCGGCTTGCGATATAGGGGCGTACTTTGTGGGCAGTCTCATAGGCAGGCACAAGATGATCCCTCATATCAGCCCTGGGAAGACGTGGGAAGGACTTGCGGGTGGGGCGGTGGGAGGGGTAGTGTGTTCAGCTTTGATGGCTGGATTGCTCAGGCTTGAAGTTTGGCAGGCGATTGTGCTTGGGTTGCTTGTGTGCGCGGCTGCTGTATTGGGCGATCTATGTGAGTCGCTTTTGAAGAGAGCAACTGGGATCAAGGATAGCAGCAATCTTATTCCGGGTCATGGCGGTATTCTCGACAGGCTTGACAGCATCCTGTTTGTGTTGCTGGCGGTCTATTTCTTCGTCAGGGTGTCGGGTCTTTAGATTGACGGTGAGAAAGGTGGAAGTTTAGATGGCGGACAAAGAGAAGAAGAAGTTGAGCTACGAGAGGGCGCCAAGCATGGTCTGGTATAAGGTGCTGCGTCCGATATTCACGGTCATCTTCCGCCTGTTCTGGCCGTTACGTGTTGTGGGGGCAGAGCATATACCGAAAGAGGGGGCGGGGGTTGTTGTGTCTAACCACCGGAGTATGATAGACCCCTTTGTCGTGAGCTATGGCGCGCACAGGCTGGTAAGTTTCATGGCCAAGGAGGAGTTGTTCAGCGTGCCTTTCGTTGGGTTACTGATACGCAAGCTTGGGGGTTTTCCTGTGGACCGCTCACGTCAGGATGCGACCTCGATGCGGATTGCGCTTTCTGTCTTGAAGGGAGGGGAACTGCTGGGGATGTTCCCGGAAGGGACAAGAAGCGCTACAGATGAGATGCAGGAGATGAGAACGGGGGCGGTGCGCCTTGCGGCCAAGACGGGCATGCCTATCATACCGGCCGCTGTAGTCAACACTCAGAATGCGCTACCGCTGGGCAAGCTCATGCGGCCGGCTCGTATCGAGGTGCATTTTGGCCCCGCCTTTGAGATTACCGAGTTGTATGAGAAGCACAGTAAGGGGGAAGCCACGCAGATGGCGCTTGAGATGCTCAGGGAGAGGATAGAGGCTCTGCACGCGTAATTAGGCGCTTCAAAGCGCTCTCAGGTTCCGGTACCTCGGATGGCTTGACGGTTGTGAGCCAGAAGACCTCTTCCATAGGCAGCCCGAAAGCCTGGGCAATCTTCAAGGCGAGCATGACCGAGGGGTTGTACTCGCCTTTCTCTATGGCGATGATGGTCTGGCGGGTGACGCCTACTTTGGTGCCGAGTTCTTCCTGGGTCCATGCGCGGCGGGCACGTAGCTCGCGGAGGCTGTTGGCCAGGTATTCGTTTTCTTGCTTAGCCATTTGGTGCCTCTGGTCGCTTGCGAATGTTGCGAATAACCAATGTAGCTAAGAGCGTGGCGGACACTGTAAAGGCGGTGTAAGGACTGAATAGGAAGATGATAAATCCTTTGCCTAGGTCTATAAGCATGCCAAAAAAGCTGCCACATAGTGTAATGGCAAGCATGCTCCAAAAGGAAAAATAGTAGCCTCCCGGGTGTGTGTTCGTCACTATATGAGTGGCCGTCTGTACTAACATGGCTAGAAAAAATGGCAGGAACCAAGTCTGATAACCACTTGACCTGCCTGCATGAAAACCATTGAGGACTATAGAAGCAAAAATAGCCACGTATGTTATAAGGGCCAGCAAGGCTGCCCAGACAAAACTATGGGCTATGGCGCTTTGCGCTCTTTCGTCAAGCCGAATTGGGCCACCTAACCAAAGCCATTTGAAGATAAGGAAAATGCTACTAACAATGGCAAGCGTCAGCCCGAACCATAGTAGATCGCCACGCCCTGTTGTTGCGAAATCGTAGGTGCCCACCCAGAGCAGACCAAGGGTAAGAGTGAAGTAAACATTACGCATGGCCAGTTGGTGAACAAACTTGGTGCGTTCATCCCTAGATAGTTCAGTGGCACTTATAACCTCTTGCCACCAAGACTTCTGTTGCATGGGTATAACTCTTCCGTGCACAACTGAGTTTCAAGGCCACCCGGTCAATCGCACGTGAGGAACTTTTCTATGCTAGGTCACTTGCCTATAATTAAGATAACGCGCATTCACAACTTTATCAAGTTAACTTTACATATTGTTACTTTAACTTTACATCATGTTTTCTTCTACTAAGTCACTAAGTCTTGGCGAAGTTACGGCACATCCTGTAAAATGCCCCATGCTTTCCGACCGATTCCTAGAGATAGCCATTGACGCTGCCAGGCAGGCAGGGGCTGATTATGCTGAGGCGCGGGCTGAGGATGCGCTTTCTGATCGCATACACGTCCGGAACGGGGCGGTGGAGCGGTTGAGTACCGACCGCGATAGTGGGTGGGGTATCCACCTACTGGCGGGGGGTGGGTGGGGTTTCGCTTCGTCGTCCAGTGATAAGGAAGCCGAAGCTCAGGAGATTGCGCGGAAGGCAGTTGAGATAGCGCGGGCAAGCGGCTCTCGCAGGCATTCGCAATCTGACCTGTCGATGATGCCTAAGGAGCAGGGAGAGTACAATACGTCCCTCAGGCGGGACCCTTTTGCCATACCGTTCGCCGAGCGGATCGATCTGCTAGTTGAAAGCTCGAATCGTATCTCGGCGGCAAGCGAGCGGGTGGTGGTATCAACAGGCACGATGCAGTTCTCGCGCACTGAGAAGCTATTTGTCAATACAGTTGGGGCAAATCTGCGCCAGAGCATCACATATGCGGGTGCGTGGATTGGCGCGGTGGCGAGCGACGAAAGTGGGTATTCGTACCGGCGCTCGTTTGGGGATATGAGCCAGGCGGGTTGGGAGTTCATTGAGGCGCTCAAGTTGCCTGATGAGGGAGAGCGCGTAGGTAGGGAGGCTGGGGAGCTGGTGGTTGCTCCCTGGGCAGCCGGTGGGCCGAAAACGGTTATTCTGGCCTCGGATTTTGTCGCGTTGCTGGTGCATGAGTCGTGCGGCCACCCGACCGAGCTTGACCGGGTGCTGGGGTGGGAGGCGGCGTTTGCGGGCACATCGTTCTTGATGCCGCCGATGCTTGGGAGTTTTCAGTATGGCTCGGCTCTGGTGAACATGACCGCCGACTCGCTCCTTCCTGGCGGGCTGGGCACGTTCGGTTGGGATGAGGAGGGGACACCAGGCCAGCGCACACCCATCGTTCGAGAGGGCATTTTTACCGGCTATCTTTCGTCGAGGGAGAGCGCGCTTGCACTAGGTCAGAGGTCTAATGGCTGCGGGCGGGCTACCTCCTGGGGTCGCATCCCGCTGGTGCGTATGGTGAACCTGTCGCTTGAGCCGGGGAGTGGGTCGCTCGATGATCTGGTGGGGCAGGTGGACGATGGGCTTTATTTGGAAACGCCGTCGTCTTGGAGCCTGGATGACAAGCGTATGAACTTCCACTTTTCCGCCGAACTATGCCGCGAGATCAAGGGTGGCAAGCTGGGGGACCTGAGGAAGGGCGCATCTTTTCAGGGGCGCACTCCACGCTTCTGGGGTTCGGTGCGGGGCGTGGCAGGAAAGGACGATTGGAGGCTGTGGGGGTTGCCGCACTGCGCGAAGGGCGAGCCGCTTCAGCTATGCGCGGTGTCGCATGGGGCGTCGCCTATTCTTGTGGATGGATTGCAGATGAGTGGGCATTCATAAGTGGTGAGCGATGAGCGATGAGTGGTGAGTGGTGAGTGACATAGAGGGGTAGTGCATGGTAAGTGTGCTGACAAGTGAAGAGATCGAAGGTTTGATTGGGCGGTTGGCTGCGGCGCCTTCGCGGTATGTGGCTGCGTTGTCGCGGCTGGAGGATGCCGACTCGATTTCGGATATGCACGACGGAGAGTGGTCGCCTGTGCAGGTGCTGGCGCATATTCGGGCTGCCAACGATATTTTGGAGCCGCGCATCTTCCATGTGCTGGTTCGGGAGAATACGCCGTTGCTCGCATACGATGATGGGGTGTGGGCACAGGTAGCGCGATATGCAATGCTGCCGATAACCGAATCGCTTGAGACGATGAAGCACAAGCGTAAGGAATTGGTGCATATGCTGAAGGGTATCTCACCGCAGGACTGGCAGCGCACAGGCACGCATGAAGTGCGCGGACCGATGTCGGTGTTTGACCTCGCCTCTTACGTGGCTGACCACGATGACGAGCATATAGCCCAGATCGAGGCGTCGATTGGACGGTAAATCGAGTTTGAGCGCGTTGGCCCAGGGGCGTGGGCTGGTAGGCGAGGATGAGGCGCTTTCGATCCTTGAAGATGCGTTGAAGGGGTCGCCTGCCGATCAGACGGAGCTTGTGCTGGTAACTGACAGCACGGATGTCACGCGCTATGCGAACTCGGAGATACATCAAAATGTCTCGCAGTTGAACACGCGGGTCTCGGTGCGTGTGGCGGTTGGCAGGACTACCGCGCGCGTATTCACCAATTCGCTTCGTGTGGAGGACTTGCGTCGTACCATTGCCGATGCAGTTCAGTTGGCCCGCATGCAGTCGCTCAACCCACGCTTCCAGCCATTACCCGCTCCTGATATGGGGTATGAGATGTCCGCGAACTCTCCTCAGTCTTTCTTTGCATCTACCGCAGAGTTATCGGCCCAGGAGCGAGCGGAGGGGATAGGGCGGGTGATAGACGCCGCTGCGTCCGAGAGGTACAAGGCGTTCGGCGCATATCGCTCTTCGGCGGCGGAGCTTGTGGTGGCGAGCAGCACAGGCATCAGGTCTTACGCGGCTTACACGACGGCGTATCTGAAGGCTCTGGTAGAGGGACCGTCCGGTACGGGGTTCAGTGACGTATACGACCGTGATGCCGCACTTCTTGATACGGCGAGGGTCGGTACAGAGGCTATGCTAAAATGCCGGGCGAACCACGACCAGCAGGAGATCGAGCCGGGGGAGTACGAGGCGATATTCGACCCAAACGCGGTGGCGGATATGCTGCGCTTTCCGGCGGTCTGGGGGATGGGCGCACGTTCGGTGCTGGATGGGCAGTCGTTCATGTCGGGTAAGATCGGGGAGCGCGTGGCTGGGGATGTTGTTAGTGTGTGGGACGACCCGACCGACCCGCGATGTCTGCCTCTGGCAATAGATTATGAGGGCTTACCTGCCCAGCGAGTTGACATAATAGATAGAGGTATTGCTAAAGGGGTGGTCTATGATACAGCCACAGCTCTGGAGGCAGGCACGAGGTCGACGGGCCACGCGAGCGAGCCGTTCGGCGACTTTCCGGGAGGGCCGGAAGCGAACCACATAGTCATGTTGGTGGGGGAGAGTAGTGTTGAAGAGATGATTGGTAATGTCGAGAGGGGTGTGTGGGTCACGCGCTTTCATTACACTCACTGCCCGGATCCCAAGCGAGTGATCGCCACCGGCACGACCCGCGACGGCACGTTTCTAATTGAGGGTGGCAAGGTGGTGGGTGCGTTGAAGAACTTGCGGTTGGAGATGGGAGTGCTGGACCTGCTTTCCTCGCTTCAGCAGGTAGGTAAAGGTAAGCTCTGTCAGGACTGGTGGGCGCAAAATGGGATGGCGTCTACCAACTACTTTGTGCCGAGTATGCGGTTTGGGTCGTGCAGGTTCACAGGCGTGACTACATTCTAGACCAGTATATATTTCCCCTTTGTTCACCTTTTTACACCCAGTCTCTCACCTCCTGATGCCATACTAAACTGTATCTGCCCCATCCTCACTAAACTCAACATATGCATCTTATGACCGGTGGCAGAACGGCCCGGGCAACCACCCTACGGCGATGCCGGGCGGAGTAGGCAATAGGAGAGAGCAATGTTAGAACTACTGGAACGGCCTGCGCTTGTGCGAGGGCCGGTAATTACCCATTTACCTGCACAAACGATGGCAGTTGTTTATACCGTTGGGAACCCTGAAGAGTCAGAGCACCGGGCAATGGCAGCACTCTACAGCTCATTTTTGGAGATGCGCCGTAAGCGGTTGGAGAATGGAGAGCGCCTGCCTATCGGTGTGCTTCGTGTCCGGTGGCTGAACTCGAGGGATGCGCCCAGCCATATATGGCTGGGCGCGTGGGGCTTACAGATACCATCTGATGTCACCTCGATGCCTCAGGTAATGCA
Source organism: Chloroflexia bacterium (assembly GCA_039920445.1). GTDB lineage: Bacteria > Chloroflexota > Chloroflexia > QHBQ01 > JADMIH01 > JADMIH01. The sequence continues at coordinate 1,218 of JBDSDS010000155.1, read as the reverse complement.
TGACCTGGCCGTGAAGGTTGAGACCTGGAGTTATGGCACTGTGGTGGAGATTGTACATGAGGGACCACGTTCCGCTCAGGAGGAAACGCTCGACGAGCTTTCCCATTATATTGCTCAGAGCGAGTATACGGCTGTCGGGGAGTTTGAAGAGGAATATCAGGCCCCGCCTCGCACAATATGTGGCGAGGTAACGTTCCGCTAATCGGGTCAAGCAAGATCCACCTGCAGGGATCCCACGTCACGACCTGTTGCTACTGGATTAGGCGTGTGGCGTTGAGCCGGAGACAGGGCAAGCTGATATCGGCTAGGTCTGCGTCAGGCCGTCTATCAGCCTCCCTTCCAAACGGCGAACCGAATAGACGATTCACCATCTGATGAGCAAGACCATTCCCCGAAGCTGTGTGGCAGGGGACTTGCTCATTGTATGAGCGAAACCAATAGCAATAACTAGATGCGAGTGAGGGACGCGGAATATGGATAAAGCAACCCGGAGGGAACTGAGCCAGTACCTGGCGCTGGGGCAATCGGCTTTTTATGTGCTCACCGGAATCTGGCCTATTTTCAGTATTGGTACTTTTCAGAAGGTTACGGGGCCGAAGACCGACCTGTGGTTGGTGAAGACAGCTGGGACGCTTATAACCGTAATCGGCAGCGTGATCGGTTTAGCGGGTTATCGACGTAGAGTATCGCCGGAGATTGGGTTGCTCGCGGTCGGGTGCGCGGCGGGCCTGGCAGCCATCGATGTGGTTTACGTGGCAAAGAAACGAATCTCGCCTATCTATCTCCTTGACGCCATTGCCGAGGGAGGATTGATCGCGCTGTGGGCGCTGGTCTGGCCGACAGAAAAAGAGGGAAAAGAGGGTCGCTGAAAATTGCTCGAAAATTGGTCGGCTCATCCTATTGACATGAGCCAAAACATCCTGTATTATGTTCTCACTTCGTTGGTGTTGAGCCAAAGGGGGAACAAAAACTCTGATGGATCTTCGGATTTGTCAGAGTTTTTTGTTTATCTCCTATCTACCTATCTACCTGCTCAACAGCTCCTACCTCCTGGCAAGCCCCTTTATTCTTGTCTGTCGCTCCGTATCTTATAGCTCACTTCTGCCCAGGCTAATTCTTGAAACTCAGGTGATGCACGACTGCAAGAAGCGTTATCGGCGACGGGAAGTGAATGAAATGTTGCTTATATCTGGCATGGATATTGCCTCTCCGTTCATC
>JBDSDS010000154.1:0-5578 GCA_039920445.1 Chloroflexia bacterium | reverse complement strand
CGCACCGAGGTGATGTTCATAGGCGAGGGGCCGGGCTACCACGAAGACAAGCAGGGGCTTCCATTCGTAGGCGCAGCAGGCCAATTCCTCAACGAGCTACTTGGCATCGCGGGCCTGGCGCGTGACACCACCTTCATCACCAATGTCGTAAAGTGCCGCCCCCCCAACAACCGCGACCCAATGCTCGACGAGATAGCCGCCTGCTCACCCTACCTGGAGCGTCAGATCGCCCTCATCAACCCCCGCGTGATAGTGACGCTTGGCCGCTACTCGATGGCGAAGTTCTTCCCCGGCGAGCGCATCAGCCAGATACACGGTACGGCACGCATGGTAGATGGACGGATGTGCGTGGCGATGTACCACCCGGCGGCTGGTCTTCACCAGGCGAGTCTTGCAGATATTATACGCGCTGATTTCCGCAAGCTGCCTGTATATCTGGAGCAATCACGCAAGGTAGCATCACCTCCGGTTGCTGTGGTTGAAGAGCGCATGGAAGAGGCTGTGGAGGCCCGTGAGAGCGTGGTCCACGAGCCGGAAACGAGCATGGTGTTGGAAGAGCCGGTCGCCCAAATAGCGCCTCGAATTAAGGAAGAAGCGGCTCCTGCTTTGGAACTCTCCCCTGAGCCTCAACAGGCCGTGGCTGAACAAGACCAGCCGCCAAAGAGTCGCGGCAAGCGTGCTTCTAAGAAAAGTGAATACAAACAGATGTCATTTTTTGAACTATGAGATCGCAGCCAGTAGATATGACGGCAGATGCCAATATAGAAGAGATTGTGGCGCATACGCCGGGCGAGGGTGCTGCTAAAGGGGATGTCCAAATCTATGCCCTTTCGAGGGAAGGTAGGCGCACGGCGATCATCCTGTTGCTTGGGGTTGTAAGCATCTGGATTTTCGCGCTTTGGAGCCTGATAACGATACTGGACGACGGCATATCGGGCGTCGAGTGGGTGTCAACCTTCCTTATGCTTGGCATCCTTGTGGTTGCGCCGATGGTGGCCTGGACGTTGCTAGAAGAGGTTAACAGCAGAATCAGTGTGAGTGATGCAGGTGTACGCTATCGCAGCCTCGGCGGTATAGACCTTGCCTATAATTGGGATGACCTGACCGGCTTCCAACAGGCAGGGCAGCGCGGTAAGGTTGCTCGCTTCTTTCTGGGTGATAAAGAGGAGCAACCCTACGTGGAAGCCGGAACTGATGATGATATAGAAGAAGAGCCGAATACCGAGCTTCTTCGAGTGCGCGACGGTCACGGTCCTCAGATCGGCAACCCAGTGGTCGGCTTTTTACACAAGCAGGCGCATGGTGCGGCTGTACCTATTTACGGAGGCATCGAGAATAGAGAAGAATTGCTGGGTGAAATTCGCGCCCGGCTCCATTAGTTTTTAGCTGGGAGCTTCGTATAAGTCGAAACAATAGATTTGATAATAGTTCCATAATATTAGAAGGATTGAGAATAGATTGATAACAATGCAAGTAGAAAACATTGACCCACAGCCGACAACCGAGCGTATCCGGTTCATCCCGATAGGCGGCCTCGGTGAGGTGGGTAAGAATATGTCGGTCGTCGAGTACGGCGAGGATATAATCATTATTGACGTCGGGATGGGCTTTCCCGAAGAAGAGATGCTGGGCGTGGACCTCGTTCTGCCCGATATATCGTACCTGCGTGGGAAGGAGCACCGCATACGTGGCATCTGCATCACCCACGCGCACGAAGACCATATAGGCGGACTCGGGTGGCTTTTACCCCAGTTGAAGGCACCCATATATGGGACACGCCTTACTCTTGGCCTGATTTCGAATAAGCTGAAGGAAAGAGGTCTGCTGGACGACGCCGTGCTCAATACAGTAAAAGCGGGCGACGTAATAAAGCTGGGCGCGTTTCAGGTAGAGTTCGTCCATGTCTGCCATTCCATACCAGATGCCTGCCTACTGGCTGTGCATACTCCACTCGGCACGATCATCCATACCGGCGATTTCAAGCTCGATCCGACCCCGGTCGACGGCCTTCTCACGGACTACGAAGCGCTTGCCCGCCTGGGGCATGAAGGCGTGCTTGGCCTGTTCACTGACTGTGTGCATGTCGAAACGCCCGGCTACACTCCTTCCGAACAGATGGTCGGCAAGACACTCGCCCCGATTATCTCAAATGCACAGGGTCGAGTGATTATAGCCACCTTCGGCTCGCTCATCTCGCGTGTGCAACAGATAATTGATATTGCCTTCAGGTACAATCGAAAAGTCGCATTATTGGGCCGCAGCCTGGTTAACAACGTGCAGGTCGCCAGGGAACTTGGCTATCTCAACGTCCCACCTGGTGTGATGGTCGATGTGGCCGACACTGCCAATCTACACGACAATGAAGTGGTCGTGATCTGTACAGGCGCGCAGGGCGAACCGACCTCCGCGCTCTCGCGTATCGCCAACAACGACAGCAGGCACTGGAGCGTGAAAGAGGGCGACATCTACATCCTCTCGGCAAGCCCCATACCGGGTAACGAAACAAGCGTTGGGCGCGTGATTAACAACCTGTTTATGCAGGGCGCAGAAGTGATTTATAGTTCACTCGCTCAGGTCCACGTATCGGGTCATGCCAGCCAGGAAGAGCATAAATTGATGCTAAACCTGCTGCGCCCCAAGTACGTAATACCGATCCACGGGGAGCGCCGTCACCTGATGATGTACTCGAAGGTAGCACAATCGGTCGGTGTGCCTAAAGAGAACATCTTCTTGATTGATAACGGCTACGTGATAGAGCTTAACAAGGACGAGGCGTCGGTGGCAGGCCGTGTGCCCGCGGGTCATGTGTTCGTAGATGGCCTCAGCATGGGCGACATCGGGCAGGTAGTAATCCGCGACCGGCAACTGCTGGCGCGGGATGGCGTGCTGCTGGTGGTGGTGACGGTCGACAAGGCGAGCGGGGAGATCGTGGCTGGTCCTGATATCGTTACAAGAGGCTTTGTATACGCGGCGGAGGCAGGCCCTCTCCTCGATGAGGCCAAAGAGCATATCCGCAAGTCGCTGTACCACAAGAACGGCAGCAATATCACGTCGGACTGGAGCTATCTCAACAAGAAGATAAGGGACTCGGCGAGCCAGTACCTCTACGAACAGACGAAACGTAGGCCGATGATATTGCCCGTGGTGGTGGAAGTCTAACCAATTATGAGTTTTGAATTATGAATTATGAATTAGACGAATGTAATCAATTCATAATTCAAAACTCATAATTCGAACGGAGTGAGCAAGTGGTTTCTATAGTCAAGGCTGCCGCCATTATAGACAGCTTTCCTGATCTGGTGCAGTTAGCTGGGCCTGTGCCGTTCGAGGAAGTGTGGGTTGCCGAGGGGCAATTGGCGGTCACGTTCCCCGACTCCTACCGTGAGTTCCTGCAGAAATATGGGGCAGGCTCTGTGGGTAGACTTGACGTGTATGGGCTGGGTGTTCCGGCCTCGGGCCTGCCCAATGTGGTATATGCTACTGAGGCTCTACGAGCTTCGGACGACTTTTTCCCAGGCGATCTGGTGGTGCTTCAGGATACAGGAGAGGGCGATATCCTTTGCCTTGCAACCTCGCGCATGAACGAGGAGAACGAGTGTCCAGTCGTGCAGTGGATACCGGAGATGTCGTTCGACGAGCAGGCATTCGAGGTGGTAAACAAGACTTTCGCCGGATTCCTGCTTCGGCTTGCGAGGAACCTGAATGAGTTTTGAATTATGAGGAGATGGAATCAATTCATAATCGCCCAAAGGGCACCCGAACTCATAATTATCTGAGAGGTGGGGATTGTCCTCTTCTCGACCTGAAGTTACTTCTTCACCTATCGCACGCAAAGACGTTAAGAAGCGTCTTGTTTCGGCGTGGGCTGTGCCGGTTGCCGGATTGCTTGGCATCTTATTCAGCTGGCTTCTCTTTTCCTTCTCTCCGCAACCTCCCGCCTCGGATGTCAAGGGCGCTATTGGGGAGCCGTCGCCTGCTTATACCGTTATCACTGGGCCTACTTCAACGGCGTTGCTACGCCCTGGAGCCGGTTTGCGCGCTACTAATAACACTCCATCTCCGCAGGGCGAAGGTCAGCCGGATAATGAGGTAGTGGAGGCGACTGTGTTGGATGTAATAGACGGTGACACGTTGGAGGTGCAGGTTGGCGGCGCCACAGCACGAGTGCGACTAATAGGTGTGGATGCTCCCGAAGTGCGCGAGCCTGCTGCGTGTTTCGGTTATGAGGCGAGGGACTACGTGCGCGGTGTTGTAAAGGCTTTCGGCGGTAGAGTGTGGCTGGAGAAGGATGTTTCAGAGGCAGACCGTTTTGGACGCCTGCTGCGTTATGTCTGGCTTGATATTAGCGACGAAAGGACGCTTCTCAACGAGGATCTCGCGGCGGGTGGTTATGCCAGTGTTGAAACGTTCCCGCCCGATGTGAAGTACCAGGACCGCCTCTTCAGCGCGGAGCATTCGGCTCGGACCGTAAAGCGAGGCTTGTGGGGAGCGTGCTCGGACTTTGGCGTGTTGGCGAGCACTTCAACTCCGGCTATTAGACTGGTGCCGTCACATACAGCCTCTGCTACAAGGGCGCTACCAGTATCCACTTCCACCTTGAGGGTTGTGACACCTCCTACGGTAACATCTACGATAACATCTACAGCTGCTCCAACGATACCTGGAACCGCAATACCATCTCATACTCGCCATGTCACCGCAACGCGCCACATACCTACTGCTACAATGACATCCATTGGGACATCTCCCAGTCTGCTTTCTCCTACTCCGCTGCCCACTACCCCGGCCCCAACGACGTATGTAGAATCGACGGTTGTTGCAGTCCCAACTTCCACCATCATCGAGACTGCTACACCTATGGCCGAATCCTCTCCTGCCTTGCCTACGCCTTCAACAGGGTCGCGCTACGACCCCAATGGCCCCGACCGCGATTGCCCGGACTTCGATACACAGGAAGAGGCGCAGGAGTTTTACGTCGCATCGGGTGGACCCGCGAATGATCCGCACCGTCTTGACCGTGACCGCGATGGGATCGCCTGTGAAGACCTACCACATCGTAAATAATTACGAATTACGAATTACGACGGAACCGCCAAGACGCCAAGAGCGCTAAGAAACCGCCAAGATTATTATTGTTTTGGATTACGGATTATCAGGAAGCTAGTCAATTCGTAATTCGTAATTCGTAATTTCCGGGGCGCAACCATTTGGCCTGTGCTGCGTTTTCTTCTTGATATAGAATTGATGGAACTTACACATCATATCCTGGGAGTTGGCATGAAAATTACACATCTAATAAAAGGTCTTATCTGGATTGTTCTTCTTGCGATGCTTGTGCCGTCGAGCGCAGGTGCTGTACCTTCCGGCCAGACGCCTTTTGCAGATCCTGCCTTTGGGCGAATGTGGACACGCACCGATGCGCTGGTGGCAGGCGGCACGGTAAAGAGGAGTTTCTATTGGGGGCCAAAGCCTCTCAGCGGGCCGCTTGCCGAGGCTTACGCGGAAGGGGCCAACGGTAAGCGCCTGGTACAGTATTTCGATAAGGGCCGCATGGAAATCAATGACCCAACTGCCGACC
>JBDSDS010000153.1:0-3737 GCA_039920445.1 Chloroflexia bacterium | reverse complement strand
AAGGTCAGCACAGCGCATCCTCGATGTAGGCACGGGTACGGGTGTATTGGCTATCACTGCCGCCCGCGCAGGCGCAAACTCTGTCGTCGCTACTGATGTCAATCCGTCAGCCGTGGCATGTGCTAGAGCCAATGTCCGGCAGCATGGTCTTGATTCAAGAATAGTGGTGGAGCAGGCCGACTTCGCCCCCCGCTCTCCCGGTGCTCACTTTGACCTCGTGATTTGCAATCCTCCATACTTCAAAGGCGTCCCACGGAATCACGCTCAATTGGCCTACATGGGCGGAGCAAACCTGGAGTGGTTTGATCGTTTCACCTACTCTGTAAGACCACATCTGACGCTTCACGGACGCGCGCTTCTAGTGTTGAGTGATGCGGCAGATTTGCCTGCCATCATGGAGCGCCTGAGCGCGGGAGGTTGGGCTTACCGCGTTGTGGCCCGGCGTGACATCACAATTGAGGTCATGTACATAGTGGAGCTTGTCCCGCGCAATCTATAGTTATCGTGCCATCTCACGTTGGGCTCGTCCTCTGCCCAACTCGGTGAGCATCAGATGAGGTCCACTGCGGGTTACAAGGCCCGCTCGCTCGGCGAAGCGCACCACTTGATCGGCGAAGCGTGGGTCCCATCGGAGGTGTTCGTGCAGACTGTCGGCACGGCTCTCGTCTTCAGCCTCCGGGCGGTTCTCGTGGTGGAGGAGATGGATCGCCAACATTGTCTGCGCGAAGTCCTGTTTCTGACTAGAGCGCCGTCGGGCCGCAGAGATAAGGCCGCGTTCCGGCGCGATGAGGAACACGACAAAAAAGAGGAGGCCCGCAGTCGTGGCCATTGAGCCTGCGATATTTGCATCGAGCGGCACCGCAAGCCAGTAGCCACTCACCGCACTGATGACACCGAAAAGACAGCTAAGGCCAAGCATATGGGATAGTTTGTCTGTCATCAGGTAGGCCGAGGCGGGCGGCGCAATCATGAGGGCGACGACCAGCACAGACCCAACTGCGTCGAATGCGCCCACTGCTGTCACAGATACAAGGCCCATCAGCGCATAGTGTATAGCCGCCGGTGCGAAACCAAGCGCTGAGGCCAGGCTTGCGTCGAACGTAGCCAGTTTTAGCTCCTTGAAGAAGAGGGTGATAAACGCAAGGCTCAGGACGAAAATAATTAACATCACGACAAGGGCCTTCGGACCCAGGTCTAGCCCTAAGAACTCAACTCGATTGAAAGGCGCGAACGCCAATTCGCCAAGTAGCACAGCATCCGTATCGAGATGCACATCGCCCGCGTACTTCGCTATCAGAATTACCGCAATGCTGAAGAGGAATGGGAAAACGAGACCAATAGCCGCGTCTTCTTTTACCAAGCGCGTCCGGTTGAGGAGTTCTACCAGTACAACGGTTAATAACCCTGTCAGCGTCGCTCCCAGGATTAGAAAGGGCGAAGTAATGTCCCGTGTCACAAAGTAGGAAAGGACAATTCCGAGTAGCACCACATGGCTGATGGCGTCGCTCATCATCGCCATGCGCCGCAGGACCAGAAATACGCCGGGCAGAGCGCACGCTGCCGCAACTACCGCCGCAATCAACTGGATTTCGATCTCAGCCTGGCTCATGACGTCTCCTGGCCCGATGAAGTCACCCGTTTCGCCTCGGCAAGACCTGCGTGTGTAAGGCTCCACTCCCCCGCATTGTTACTCACGGCAAACCCCTGGTCGGCCAGTTGACGAAGCGTCCTTGCGACACCGCCCTGCTCGGGTCGCATCGCGGTAAGCACTTCGACAGAGTGGCCGTGCTGCGCTTCATCGTGTTGTTGCGCCAGCGCCAGTAGATCGGCGAGCACGGCATCGCTACGCAGTCCATGTGCGTTGCGCCACTGCCGCACCCGTGACCAAACAAGCCCGCGATTGGGAGCTAACGCCAGTGATAATAAAGCAATACAGGTGATACAGATCACGATAGCCGGCCCCGTCGGCAAGTTCTCCTCCCGGCTACTGATGTACGCGCCCACCACGCCAGATATTGCGCCGAAGAACGCAGCAGCGCCTACCATTACTGCGAGCTTATCTGTCCATTGCCGAGCTGCTACCGCAGGCGCGACGACCATTGCGCTCATCAGGACTACGCCCACGGTCTGAAGACCAACCACAATGGCTATTACAAGTAAGGTGGTCAGCAGAATATCCAGGGCGCGCACCGGAAAGCCTATTGTTACAGCGAAGTCGGGATCGAAACTGAGCAGCTTAAGCTCTTTCCAAAATATCAGCATTAGCGCGATAGCAAGCCCGCCCACCGCCGCCATAGTGATAACATCGCTTTCCAGTAGCGCGGCTGCCTGGCCGAAGAGAAAACGGTCAAGACCAGCCTGTGAAGCATCTGCGCGCTGCTGAATAAAGGTCAACAGCATTAGCCCGAAACCGAAGAACACCGAAAGGACGAGGCCGAGGGCGCTATCCTGTTTGATGCGCGTATGCCGAACAATCTGTGCGACAAAGAGAGTTGCGATCCAGCCTGCTATCGCAGCGCCTAGCATCAGTACGAATTGGCCCTTGCTCCCCGTCAGGATGAAGGCAAGCGCGACGCCAGGCAGCGCTGCATGCGACAACGCGTCGCCGAGGAGGCTTTGCTTACGTAGCACGGCATACGAACCTAGCGCCCCGCTCACTATACCGAGAGTGCCTGCTCCGAGCGCGACGGTGCGTAGCGTGTAGTCTGTGAAGATATCGTCCACAGTAGTCGGCTTACGAGTCGAGTGCGGCGCCTGCCGCCTGTATAGTCGGGGTCGCTGAGGTGTCCGGCGTATCTTCGTTATCTCTGTAAAGGAAGGCGACGCGCCCACCGTATGTCAGCCTCAAGTTAGGTTCTGTGAATACTTCGCGGACAGGGCCACTGGCGATGAGCCGTACATTTAGCAGGGTGACGGAGTCGAAATAGTCAGGCACCGTTTGCAGGTCGTGATGCACGACAAGAACTGTCCTCCCAGCGCCCCGCAACTCTTGCAGCAACGTGACAATGGCGCGTTCGGTGGTTGCGTCAACGCCCTGAAACGGCTCGTCCATCAGATATATTTGGGCGTCTTGCACCAGCGCCCTGGCGAGGAATACACGTTGCTGCTGGCCGCCGGAGAGTTGGCTGATCTGCCTTGTCGCGTAATCTACCATGCCAACCTTATCCAACGCCTGTAAAGCCAGGTCGCGGTCATGCTTGCCAGGGCGTCTAATCCAGCCCAACGCGCCGTAGCGGCCCATGAGGACGACATCCAGCACGTCGGTGGGAAAGTCCCAGTCGACACTTCCCCGCTGTGGCACGTAGGCTACAAGCCGGCGCTGCTCACCATAGCCCTTCCCGTGGACCATGACCTGGCCCGCAACGGGTCGCACCAGCCCGATAATAGACTTGATAAGGGTTGTTTTTCCCGCGCCGTTGGGCCCGACTATCGCCATAAGCACCTGCTCAGGTACATCCATATCGACGTCCCAAAGGACCGGCTTCTGCTGGTAAGCAACAGTTAGGTCGCGTATCTCGATAGCGGCGCGGCCTGCTGTTTTACTTACCGAACTGCCGTCTCGACTATCTCGTTCTCTATGGTTATGCATTCAGTCGTCCTATTGATCGTCTGGTTGCCACCTATCGCTTGAGGGCCGTGACTATCGTATCGATATTGGCTCGAACCATTCCATCATACTTCCCGGCCGGGGTGCCCGCGTTGCCGAGTGCGTCCGAGTAGAGTTGGCCGCCGATCTT
>JBDSDS010000152.1:0-7633 GCA_039920445.1 Chloroflexia bacterium | reverse complement strand
TATCGCCGGAACCTCGGACCCACGTGGACTCGGCGACAATACTGACGAAACGTAAACCATGCTGTAATACGTATATCTTAGTATGCTGAGATTAGTACTCGCTATAGACTAGGGCGTATCTGCAAACTCGTACCGCCAGCGTCTCGCTGGCATCGGCTAGTGGTACTGCGAGCACGAATCGTCATTACCCAGAGGGTACCCCCAGCCGCCGAGACGGCAGCGTTACATCGGCCCGACCCAGTTTGCAGATACGCTCTAGCATAGTTTGGAAAAGCGTGATACAATGGTCAGGCTTGTGGTCAGATGGACAAGTAGTTTTCTCTTGACGCACGGCGCTAATACATTTAACAAACGCAGCACATTACAGGTACATACCAGGAGAATAAAATGGAAACTATGAACGAGATAAAATTCCGATTCAATCCCGCTTCTTCCAAGTCAAAGAAGGTCCTCGGCCCTTTGGAAGGGGAAATTATGGAAGTGGTCTGGGAGCAAGGCACCACGACTGTGAGCGCTGTCCATAAGGCGCTACGCGAGAGGAAGGACGTGGCCTACACCACGGTTATGACGACCATGGGCCGCCTCGCTAAGAAAAACTTGCTACACCAGGATACCTCTGCATCCACATACTATTACACGCCGGTCCTCAGCCATAAGGACTTCGGGCGTTATGTTGTTATGGGCGTGCTCAAGGCCTTGATCGATGATTATGGTGACCTGGTCCTTGATAGCGTGGCTGAGATAGCCAATGAAGAAGGCGCTACCGGCAAGGAACGCCTTCGTAGCGCTCTTTCCGAATAAGCCTGGATTAAACGCGCCGCTTCTGCCTTTGCGGAAAACTACATACTTATACGTCGCTATAGAGAGTGAGGCAGTAATAATTGGATAGCCGTGAAGGGCGCGACGTTGGAATTGGTCAACTCGCGCCCGACTTTACCCTCGATGATGAGAATGGCAACAAAATAACGCTGAGCGTAAGCGTGGTGGCACGGTCGTGTTGATGTACTACCCGTTCGATATGGCTGCTTGATAACGACATGTTTTCCTGGTTCGGCAGGAAGCGACAGAGTGTAGAGTACCCCCCGCTCACGGAGCGTGAGTTTACAGATGCTCTAATGTCTGAACGCCCTTCGGATAGCCTGGCGCGCTGGGCAGTCGAAGGGCGTTTACGCTCTCTGATTCCCGACCTGGATGCTTTGCGCGGCATAACTCAGTTGCCCGCCCACCGCGATGATGCGTTCATCCACACGATGAAGGTAGTAGACGCTATCGAGGCAACGCCCGTCAGGCGCTGGGCCGCTTTACTTCATGATATAGCCAAAGCGCCTACTTTCATTGAGACGCCGGAGGGACGCTCCCGCTTCTTCGAGCACGACCGTATCGGCGCGGAGATGGTGCCTGAGATCATGCCGGACTTTGTGGACGACCTGTCGCTCGTTTCAAGGGTACTGGGGCTTGTCCGCAACCACATGAGGCCGATCTCGTACAATGCCGAATGGTCGGACGCGGCTGTCCGCAGGTTATACGACGATGTTGAGGAGAGTGCTGGTAGGGAAGCATGGCACGACCAGATGGCCCTGGCCCGCGCCGACCTCCGAGGATATTTGCCGGAGCCGATTGATCGAGGTCTGTGGGTTCTCGACCAACTTGAGGCGCATAGAGAAAGTTTATTACGCGCTGATAGGGATGCCGAGCAGGCATTACTGAATGAGCCTGTGTCGCCCCTGGATGGGCATGAGATAGTTGCTTTGGTAGGCAGAGAGCCGGGGCCGTGGATCGCCGCCGTAAAGGGTTTTCTGCTCGAAGAAGTTCGGAGTGGTCGCTTAGCTCGTGATGATAAAGCAGCCGCTATTAGGCTTGTAAGAGCGTGGCTGGACGACCAACGTTTGTAATTACGAATTACTTCGTCGCTTCGCTCCAATTACGAATTAGAGGTAAGCTAATCAATCTGTAATTCGTAATTCGTAATTTGTAATTCCCGAAGGGGAAGTAATTCATAACTCAAAACTCATAATTTCGCTTATGCGTATCTTCCCGACACCACGATACCAGGACGTGCCTGAGTTACTCGATAGCCTTGCGGACGTGAGTGAGAATGACCTTCGGACTACCCTGCGGGACATACGGCGTGCCAACATCTTCGGCTTCGGTACATGGGTTGTAAAGCGCCACTTGAAGGATATGCTGCGCGATACGCCACGCGATAAGCCGCTCTACATCCTTGACATTGCGACAGGTTCCGGCGACATCCCGGAGGAGTTGTGCCGTTGGGCCAGGAGGGAAAAACGTGACATCGCATTCGTTATATCCGACATCAGTCCTGAAATCCTGGAGGTAGCGAGGAAGCGTATAGAGGGTGCGGGATTTGGAGAAAGGGTTGCCTATGTGGTATGTGATGCCGCAAATGTGCCTTTTGCTCCCTGTTCGTTCGATGTTGTAATATGCTCGCTGGCCTTTCACCACCTTGATCTGCGTCAGGCAATCCGTGCGGTAAGAGAGATGAAGAGACTGAGCCGCATAGGGTTTATCATCAACGATATCTACCGTTCGCAGGGAGCATGGTACATGGCCTGGGTGCTTACGCACCTAACGACGAGCAATAGACTGACCAGGCACGATGGCCCTGCTTCGGTACTTAGGGCTTTCACCCCCGCAGAGCTTCGTCGTATGTCGAATATGGTAGGGATTGAAGCAGTAGTCCACAAACACCCCTTCTGGCGGACAGCATTGGTGGGGCGAAGGGAATTATGAATTATGAATTATGAATTGGCGGGAGTTTTCTAATTCATAATTCATAATTCATAATTCCCGAAAGGGGAACGATGACAACCTATGACGCCATAGTGGTTGGAGCAGGGCCGGCAGGGTCGGCTACGGCTGCGCTCCTGGCCAGGCGGGGCTTTTCGGTCCTCATGCTTGATAGGGCGCGCTTCCCCCGCGATAAGGCATGTGGGGAGTACACGAGTCCCGAAACCGAGAATGTCTTGAGGCGGATCGGCGCGCTTGAGGCCGTCGTAGCAGCAGGCGCGCGTAGATTGCCTGCGATGCGGGTAATTAGCCCCTCTGGGCGCACGTTCAGCATGGATTACGGCGAGGGCCAACCTGATGGACCACACGTGCTTGCAACGCCACGCCGTGTATTGGATGCGGTGCTGGTTGATCATGCCAGGCAGTTCGGCGTCGAAGTACGCGAAGGAGTAAAGGTCGAGGCGGTAACGATGCGCGACGGTAAAGCGAGTGGTGTTTTACTGCGACGTAAGAATGGTGAAGTTCGGGAAGAAACTGCTCGGCTTGTGGTTGGAGCAGACGGCATCCATTCCGTCGTCGTGCGGAGCCTGGGCTTAAGCGCGCCGTTACGCTGGCCTCGTAATCTCGGCATGGTGGCGCACTATATAGGGTACAATGGATTGGACGACTGGGGCGAGATGCATGTTTCGTCGAGTTCCTATGCGGGCCTGGCTCCTCAATCTGGAGGTTTGCTCAACGTGGGATTGGTGATGCCGGTTGACAGGGCGCATCGGCTCAAAGGGAAGACCTCCGCCGAGCGTTTCGAGTCTCTTGCCTTCTCATTCCCTGGCGTGGCGGCTTGCCTGGTTGGGGCCGAGCGCGTGTCGTCCGTGAGGGGAGTGGGTCCCATTGGCGCGAGGGTGAAGCGGTCGTCCGGCCCCGGCTATTTGTTGGTAGGCGATGCGGCGGGCTTCTTCGACCCGTTCACGGGTGAGGGTGTCTACAAGGCGTTGCGCGGCGCCGAGCTTGCAGCCGAAGTGGCGAGCGATGCGCTGGAGCGTAACGACCTCTCGGCACGTTCATTGGGTAGGTACGGCCTGCTTCGCAGGCGCGAGTTCGCGGCCAAAGAGATGGTGTGCCGTTTGGTTCAGACATTCGTTGGGCTGCCCGCCGGTATGGATTATGTGGCGGCGAGGCTCGCCAGACGCGATAGCACACGCGCAATTTTGACCGGTGTGCTGGGTGATTTCGCGGACCCTCGCGCCGCGCTAACGCCCCGGTATTTGTGGTCGTTGCTACGTCCCTGAGCGCAAGGCTTCTATAACTATGAATAGTACAACCACAATCATTATAAAAGCGCCTTACGAGCGCATTTTTCTTCTTGCCTCAAGAGTTGAGGACTGGGGCGATATACTGCCGCACTACAGATATGTGCGCGTGCTCAAGCGTGCAGAAAACCGCAAACTACTCAAGATGTCGGCGTGGCGTGACTTTATCCCGGTCACATGGACAGCAGTTCAGACCGTCATAGAAGGGAAGGAAGGAATACCGGGCACTGTTATTTTCCACCACACACGGGGCCTGGTACGCGGCATGGATGTTGCCTGGACTTTTGAGCCAGCACATGATGGGGACGAGGTCGTTGTAAGAATAACTCACCATCTTCACAAGCCGTCATTCCCAGTAAGATTGCTTGGCAAGAAGGGAATCGACCTTATAGTTGGCAAGTTGTTTATCGGCTACATTGCTGGTAAGACGCTGAAACGAATCAAGCTGCTTGCTGAACGGCGAGTTGTTAGTCGCTGATGGTAACGAACTATTATTAGGCATGAAACGTAATAGGTAAATGAATACTAACAACTCATTTACCACGTTGGCGCGCTAGAACAGGAATATACATTGGTCACTAGGGCACAGAATCCGAGGCGGGTCGTTATCACGGGTATAGGCGCGATTACGCCGATCGGGTCGGGGAAGCATGGTTTGTGGCAGGGTGTACTGTCTGGGCGTTCCGCTGTTCGGCGCATCGACAGATTCGACACCGAAGGCTACCGCTCGCAGGTAGCTGCTCAGGTAGCTGATTTCGACCCGCTCGATCATTTATCGGCGCAATGTGTCCGCCGTCTTGATCGTTACTCTCAGTTCGCAATAGCAGCTGCCCAGCAGGCAGTAATAGACTCGGGCCTGTGCCTTAGTTCCCGAGAATCTGAAACCACCGGCGTCTACATGGGCAGCGCGCTGGGGGGACTGAGCTTCGCCGAAGATCAGCACGTGGCTTTCGTGGAGGGAGGGTTACGCGCTGTCAACAGCATCCTCGCCCTGACCGTATTCGGCTCAGCGGCTTCGTGCAATATATCGATGGAGATGGGACTGCACGGCCCCAACCAGACCAACGCCAACTCTTGCGCGGCGGGCGCGGTGGCGATAGGGGAGGCATACAGGCTGATCAAATCAGGTGGCGCTATCGTGATGCTGGCCGGTGGGGCCGAAGCGCCTCTTGCTCCCCTGGTGTTCGGCGCGTTCGATATAATTCGCGCCATGTCAAGCAACTCCAATGCTGAGCCGCACTGCGCTTCCCGTCCCTTTGACGCAATGCGCGATGGCTTTGTTATGAGTGAAGGATCGGCTGTGCTCGCTTTGGAAGAGTATGAGCATGCTACAGCAAGAGGCGCGACCATTTACGCCGAGATCGTTGGCTACGCAACCACAACTGACGCATACCACATGACCGCGCCTCGACCCGACGGCGCCCAGGCAGTCCGAGCAATGCGTGAGGCGCTCGATGAGGCGCATCTCCAACCCCATGAGATAGACTATATAAGCGCCCACGGCTCCTCTACTCACCTGAATGACAAGACGGAGACTGCCTCCATCAAACAGGTCTTTGGCGAGAATGCTTACAAAGTGAGGATAAGCAGCACAAAGGCGATGCACGGCCATGCCCTCGGCGCGACGGGAGCGTTCGAGTTAGCCATATGCTGCCTCACCATGCAAAACGACTATCTCCCACCTACCATCAACCTGCACCACCCCGACCCCGAATGCGATCTGGACTACATTCCACACACAGGTCGCCGCGAGCGTGTGAACACCATCCTCTCCAATTCCTTCGGCTTTGGTGGCATCAATGCCTGCCTGGTGCTTGCTCGTCCTTGAATTATGAATTACGGGTTCAAGGTTCAAGGTTAGAACGCCATACAACTTTGAACCTTGAACCCGTAATTCATAGCGCAGCCGGTAATCGCCAATTCTGATACGATATTCGTTCTCCAGGCCTTTCAACTTGACACAGCCGGGCGGGCGTGGATTGTCTTTCAAGGTAAGAATTCGGATGATTGCCTGCCGTCGAACGTTTTCAGGGAGAGCGTCCAGTTGCTTTTGCACCGGGCGTGGGACGACTACCTTGTGTGCCATCAGGCTTTAGCGTCGCGTTGGGCGGCGTAATCCTCAATAGTCAGATAGTCGCCTGCCTGGTAGGCGGCACGGGCCTACTCAATCTCTGAACGGACAGTGGGATCCTGCTCCCAAATCTCCTCTTCAGCCTCGGCTAGTCCTAGCTGCTCTTCAAGTAGCTGCGAAAGTATGGCCTTATCCTTCAGACTCAGGTTCGTAATCGCCCCTACCAACGATTCAAAGGGATTGATAGCCTGATCGTATTCTCTGCCATACATGCGCTCCTTATTGCTTAGCAATTTCTCTTTGGGTAGAAAAGAATCGTAACTTGAGTATAGGAGGCCTGCTTTTGCCTGTCAACTATCATCATAATCGAGCCAGGGGATCAACTGGAAAAGCAAGCCGTCTTCGCTTACAATGGGCGGGCGAACTCTCTCAGTTTGGATTCACCTCGTTTCTTCATCATCCCTAATCCCCGATCCCAGAAGGGTAAGTAATCCAAAACCCAAAATCCAAAATCCAAAACTCGAACCCGGAGGACTTTTCTTGAACCTCATCCAGCCGATTCATCAATACCGCCCTATCCCTGAGCGCATCAGCAGGCTAAACGACCTCGCTTATAACCTCTGGTGGTCGTGGCAACCTAACGGTCAGCGTTTGTTTCAGGATGTAGACGCGGCGCTGTGGGAGATCGTTTACCACAATCCGGTCAAGTTTCTTACCGAGGTTAGGCAGGCGACCCTGGAGACCGCCAGCGAGAAGCAGGATTATCTGGCGCTGTACGACTCGATGGTGAGCCGTTTTGACGAATACATGGCTCCTGCTTCAACCTGGTTTTCCAAAGCCCACCCGGGCAAGAAGGGGCCTATAGCTTACTTTTCGGCGGAGTTCGGCCTGCACGAGTCGCTGCCTATTTATTCGGGTGGCCTCGGTGTGCTTGCGGGCGACCACGTAAAGGGCGCGTCCGATCTTGGCGTGCCTATGATCTTTGTCGGCTTTCTCTACCCACAAGGCTATTTCAGGCAGGTAATCAATGCGGATGGCTGGCAGGAAGCCATATATACCCATCTTGATTTTGATGACGCACCTGCTCTTCCCGCCGTCACCCCTGACGGTAGCGAGGTAATCGTAGAAGTGCAGTTGCCTGGCCGTGTTATCTACGCCAAGGTATACCGCATCCAGGTAGGCCGTTCACCTCTCTTCATGCTCGATACAGACATACACCCCAACGCGCCCGCCGACCGTGAGCTTTCCGCCCGCCTGTACGGCGGTGACCACGATTTGCGTGTAGCCCAGGAGGTGGTGTTGGGTATAGGTGGTATTCGAGCGTTACGCGCCATGGGGATTGAGCCGCAGGTTTACCATATGAACGAGGGGCATTCCGCATTTCTGGTATTGGAGCTTGTGCGTGAGCAGGTAGCGAAGGGCGATAATTTTAGTAGGGCATTCGAGAACGTTTCTCGCATGCTCGCTTTCACCACCCATACCCCTGTTGCTGCGGGCAATGACGCCT
>JBDSDS010000151.1:0-9371 GCA_039920445.1 Chloroflexia bacterium | reverse complement strand
TGGATTGTGGCCGGTGCCCCTCGTGAAGTAGGCCGACATCGGGTGCTTGTTGCCGGGCAGTGTGCGGTAAGTTATGCCATCACCGTCGACATCTTCATAGCGGCCCCACGAGCCTAGCCTCGTAAGGTCTTCTTCTGAGAGGACCTTGCCACGATCCATAGGCTGTTCGGGATATTCAAAAGGCTTTGACATCCAGACGTTCATGCCCAGATCGAGGTCGCTTAGGACGAAGATAGGTGTTTGCAGCCTCTCGGCCAGGTCGAAGGCCCGCCAACCGAACTCGAAGCATTCCTGCATAGAGCCGGGGAACAGCACGACATGTTTCGTATCTCCGTGACCTAGAAAATATACCGCCATGATGTCGCCCTGCGAGGTGCGGGTAGGGAGGCCTGTGCTGGGGCCGACTCGCTGGATGTCCCAGATAACCCCTGGTATCTCGGCAAAGTAGCCAAGCCCGGCGAATTCGGTCATCAATGAAATACCTGGTCCTGAGGTCGATGTCATTGCGCGTGCGCCAGCCCAACCTGCTCCCATGACCATGCCGATGGCGGCAAGCTCGTCCTCTGCCTGGACAATCGCGTAGCTCTTAGCGCCTTCGATGTCCGGGCG
This sequence comes from Chloroflexia bacterium, assembly GCA_039920445.1. Taxonomy (GTDB): domain Bacteria; phylum Chloroflexota; class Chloroflexia; order QHBQ01; family JADMIH01; genus JADMIH01. Next base: position 8,762 of record JBDSDS010000151.1, on the reverse strand, counting down.
CAGCTTGGGTAGATATTCCGCAAGCCCGTCAAACAGGCTTGTTGAAGGCGTGATCGGGTACCACGCGCCCACTGTAACTCCACCAAAGATAGCCCCAATCGCCGCTGCCGTGTTGCCGTCGACCATAATCAGGCCGCTTGTAGCGTCCATCCTCTCAACACGATAAGGATCGCTCTTCACCAGGTTCTCCCGCGCCCACTCCACCGTCATGTGGATGATGTTCATGTTAAGCTCTACGGCTCGAGCCTTGCCTTTGAAATGGTGGTTGAGGCCCGCCTCCAACTCCTCGATCTCTAGACCAAGCACAACGGCCAGCGCGCCTACGTAGACCATATTGCCGACGAGGTCGCGTAGCTTGGGGTCGACCTCCGACTTCTTTACTATGTCTTTCACAGGCACCGCGTACATGGTGACATCGTCGCGTGGCGTCTGGAAAGTCATATCAGCAGGATATATGCAAACGCCACCCGCGGGCAGGCTTGCGAGGTCCTCCTCGGCGGTAGCAGGGTTGAACGCCACCAATATCTCAGAGGCTTCGCAGCGTGCCGTGTATCCCTCTTTGCTCAAGCGGATAGTGTACCAGGTAGGTAGCCCCGAAATATTTGAAGGAAACAGGTTCTTTGAGCTAACCGGAATACCCATCTTGAACACAGTACGCGCAAGGAGACCGTTGGCCGTCTGGCTGCCTGAGCCGTTGACGGTGGCGATAACCAGCGTGAAGTCATTCACGAGTTCGTCCTGTTTGTTAACCTGCTTCGGTGCCGTTTCTTCCAGCACGTCTAGCATACCCATGTTCTCAATCCCTCCACAAATCAATGCGAATTACGAATTGAGCTTCTTCAGATAATTTGTAATTCGTAATTCGTAATTACCGATCTATCAACCGGGCGTAATATGGTCGTAGGGGTCAAACAGGTCTTCGTCTTCTGAGTTGCCATTGTCATTCCCCTGCGCGTTTTGGTCTTTTTCGCCAACAATGTCGGCTGGGCCGGACATCGGTGGCACCACGGGAACTACTTCGTCATCGACTGCGCCCATGTGCTTGCTCTGGCCGGTATCCTCTTTCTGAGGCGGCTGCTTATCGGGCGCCTCACGTTTATCACCACGATGCGTCACCTGATCTTGGTCAAGCTCCTCGCGCACATATTCACTTTGTCCTTCGGGGGACGCCGGTATACCCTCGCTGTTCTGATTGGACAATCATTTGCTCCTGGAATAAACTGTTTCGCTTGTGCGCTCAGTTTGGCAGTATTTTCGCTATTGGTCAGAGTGCTACTCCTCGGCGCTTACCCTGAATTATAACACAAATGGCCCCAGATACGTTACGTGAGAGGCACTAATGCAAGAGGGGCGACCAATTGGTCGCCCCTCTTGACCTACTTTATGTTACACGCTCTCAACATCGATTTGAGCGCGCTGCAACTTGCCGCTGTAGTCAATATACAGCGTCTTCCACTCTGTAAAGACATCGAGTCCAGCCTGGCCTGCCTCTCGGTGGCCGTTGCCCGTGCCACGCGTGCCACCGAACGGAAGCTGAATCTCAGCGCCGATAGTGCCCGCGTTGACGTACAGGATGCCCGTGGTGATGTCGCGCATTGCACGGAAGGCATTATTCACATCCGACGTGTAAATTGAGGAAGAAAGGCCGTACTTCGTGTTGTTGTTCACCTCAATCGCCTCATCGAGAGATTTGACTGGAATGAGCGCGGTGACCGGACCAAATATCTCCTCTTGCGCGACCATATCATTAGCTTTGACGTTCGTGAAGAGAGTAGGCTTGTAGAAGCTGCCTTTTTCGAGGTCGCCTTCTGTTGCTATCTCTCCACCAATTACTAGCTCGCTCTGACGGCGACCCTCTGTGACAATCTCGTGGATTCGCTGCACCTGGGTCTTATTGACGACAGGGCCGATATCGGTCTTCGGGTCGAGGCCGTTGCCGAGGCGGAACTTGCTTATCTTTTCGGTAAGGCGGTCCTGAAGCTCTTTGAGGACTGAGTGATGCACAATCACACGCGATGCTGCTGTACAGCGTTGTCCTGTGGTACCAAACGCGCTCCACAATACGCCCTCGACCGCCAGATCGAGGTTCGCGTCGTCCATCACGATAATTGCGTTCTTGCCGCCCATTTCGAGCGAAACGCGCTTGAGAGTCTTGGCTGCGCTCATCGCCACTTGCTGTCCCGCGGCGGTCGATCCGGTGAATGAAATGAGATTTACACCTGGGTGCTCAAGGATAGCCCCCCCGACGCTGCCGCCGGGACCGAGCACCACATTGACCACGCCCTCCGGCAGACCTGCTACCTCGAGTATCTTTACAAGCTCGATTGCCAGCAGCGGGGTATCGGATGCGGGCTTGAATACGACGGTGTTCCCGGAGATTATAGCAGGCATCAGCTTCCACGAGGGGATGGCGATGGGGAAGTTCCAGGGTGTGATAGCGCCAACCACTCCTATAGGGTCGCGGACTGCCATTGCGAATTTGTTCGGCAGTTCCGACGGCGTTACCTGGCCGAGAAGCCTGCGCCCCTCGCCTGCCATGTAAAAGGTCATGTCGATTGCTTCCTGCACATCGCCCCTGGCTTCGGCGAGCACCTTGCCCATCTCCTGTGTCATAAGGCGCGCAAGGTCTTCTTTCCGCTCGACTAGCATTTGGGCGCATTTGAAAAGAATCTCGCCCCTATGTGGTGCTGGAACCAGCCTCCACTTCTTGAAGGCGGCCTCAGCGGCCTTTACGGCTTTATCGACATCGCTCTTGTCGGAAACGGTCAGTACGCCGAGAAGCTCGCCGGTGGCAGGATTGCGGCTCTCAAAAGTCTTGCCCGACGACCCCTCGACCCACTTGCCACCAATATAGTTCTTGACGAGTTCTTTCGCAAACGTCGGTGTTTCTTTGCTGTTTCCCTTGCGCGCCCCTTCTGCATATTCTGCCTTGCGAACGCTCGGATCGCCTGGCTCTTTCACATCTTTAGTCATTGCAATCTCCTTCTTGGTCGTGGGAATCTCCCTGGGCACCGTAATATAACTGACGAAGTGTAGCATAGGGGTGTTGGAGGGTCAAGGCCGCACTCCAGCCGTCCAGGGTCTATTCATTCTCTGTAGCTACAGGGTGCACACAATTTAGGGAGGCGGGCGAGCTTATCGGCGCAGCAGGGTGGCGAGGTCTGGCGGTAGTGAGTGCCGGGCCCGGGTCTGGAGCCGAAGGACGGGCGGCGCGTCCGGGGTGACTAGGCGAATGGCGCTGAGCCGGCCATAGTGCTTGAGAAAGTCGCGCGCTCCGAGGAAGTCGCGCCGGGTAAAGAACTCGTCGTCCTTGTGCTCGACCCGCTCTTGAAGTAGACGTAGACCGTTCGTCAGATCGTCCCCGCTGTATGGCGCATCGTCAGCGGCCAGTACAAGGATATTGATCATACTCGGTGAGAGCTGCACAAGCTTGATACAAAGCGTGTTGGCTAGCTTGCCAGGCTCCGGAACTGCCCCTGTCCGGCCTCCACGCAGCCGCGTGACTTCAACATCGAAGCGGATATGGGTTTTGTAGGTGATGGAGAAGTCCGGCCCGCGCTGCTTGCCCACGCCGTACTTCTCATATTCGATCAGGAACCGCCGTTCCAGCGCCAGGAAATAGGCCGTTTCCAGTTCGGCTTGCAGATCGCGGTAGCCCTCGGCCTCCGTAATTCCGCGCACTTTCTTGCGGATTTTATCACGGTAAGTTTCGGCGAACTCGCGGAACCGGGATGATGCTTGGACCCAGCGGGCGAATTGCACCGCGATTGGGAGTCGAGTATTGGTGAATATATAAGGGAGCAAATCGCTGGTAGGCATGGGTAATGGGCAGTCGATCCGGCATTAAGTTCGGCGGTCCGTAGCCGACTGTTCCTAGTGTAGCGCATTTTCCTGGGGGATAGATCGGTCAGGAGGTGGAATGCTAATGCTGTTGCCACTGACAAGGCCGTTGTACACTTTAATGCAAGGCCAGGGGCTATTCATCAAAACAATAGGGTGAGTGGGGCGACCAATATTGCCAAAGCGTTGCGGCATTATGTCGCGTAGCCCGGCGCGGTCCTGCGTTTGGTCGAAGGGGGGAATGAATAGTCCCTGCCAGCAGCCTAATTGTCAGGACTTGTGCAATGGACTATCCTTTCTGAAAGGAAAGGATAGGGAGGTATATTATGAATGTATTCAGGATGGGTGATCTATTCCAGGCGCATCGTGACGACGGTAAGCTTTATCACGAGTTCCTCAAGGTCGATGCGCTAAGCGTAGGACTGTATAAGTTGCCTGCGGGTAGCGTAGACCCACAGCAGCCACACACCGAAGACGAAGTTTATTATGTTGTCAGTGGTCGTGCCGATGTAATGATCGGGGACGAAGTGCAGCACGTAGAAGGAGGGACCCTGATCTACGTTCCAGCGAATGTCGAGCACCGTTTCCAAAGTATTGTCGAAGACCTAACGCTTCTTGTCTTCTTCGCGCCTGCGGAGTATTCGCAGAGTTAACTCTGCGACAACGCCTTTAGCTAAATTCGCCAAACAAATGTGCGAAGAACCGCGCAATATGAGTGACAAATTACATTTCACGCCTGCCTTCAAGCGCCCGGCTGAGGGTTACTTCGTCAGCATATTCCAGATCGCCGCCCATCGGCAGGCCCCGCGCAATACGGGTAGTCCTTACCCCTTCCTTTGCAAGCAATCGGTTGATATACATGGCCGTCGCGTCCCCTTCGGTGGTGGCGTTGGTGGCGAGTATTACCTCGTCAACTTCCTTGTTTGCAATCCTCTTCAGTAACTCCTCGATCTTCAACTGCTGGGGCGTAACGCCTTCCATATAATTGAGAGCGCCATGAAGAACATGATACAGTCCCTTAAAATCGTTAGTCCTTTCCAGTGCGATAACGTCCAGCGGTTCCTCTACGACGCAAATCTTGGTCCTGTCGCGGCTCTGGTCCTGGCAGATCGAGCAGGGGTCTTCCTCGGTGATGTTGAAGCAGATGTTACAGAAGATAATCCGCTCCTTCATGTCAACCAGGGCATCCGCTAGCGCCTGACTTTCTTCTTTGGGTCGCCTCAGAAGGTAGAACGCCAAACGGGCTGCGCTCTTAGGGCCAATCCCAGGCAGTTTGTTCAACTCATCAATGAGCCGCGCGACCGGCTCAACCGTCGACTGTATACTCACTCTATCACCTCAAACTCTCGCTAACAAACCAACATTCGACGCAGATATTTACCGCTTCTCCACGCTCAATTATACCAGATTCGGGGACATTGCTGCGCGTCACACCCCGTCCTGGCGCGACCACTCAGCCGCACGCGAGTCCGCTCAATGGGGAGAAAACATACAGCAGTGTCGCGCTTGTAAGCCCCCAGAGCACAACGCAAATGAGGAGGGGTCGATCCCGTAGGAGGACTTCCTCCGGGCTACTCCCTTCGTTCTTCTGAAAAACCAGATAAAGATAGCGGAAGATGCCATATAGGACGAACGGTATCGTGAGCATCATCAGGTGATTGTCACGCAGGCACTGTGGGAGGTTGTCCGCAGTAAAAGTATATAGTCCATACGACATGACCGTGCTTGCCGTGATTACCGCGAGCATCTCGTCCACTAGGGCAGGAGAGTATTCATCGAGTACGCGCCGGTGGCTACCTGCCCCTGCGCCGAGCAATAAGAGTTCGTGCTTGCGCTTGTTGAGGCCGAGGAAAAGCGCGCCCAGGCTTGTCACCACGTACAGCCAGGGTGAGATCGGCGCACCGATTGCTAGCGCGCCTGCCACCGCCCGCAGCGTGAAACCCGCCGCGATAAGGAAGACGTCTATAATTACGACGTGCTTGAGACCGAAGGAATACGCGAAGTCCTTCGCCATGTAAATCGCGCCTACCGCAGCAAACCAGGGACTGAGGAACCACGACAGGATGAAGGCGACAGGTAGAATAAAGGCCACCGCAGCCACGGCCATCCTCGGCTTCAGCGCGCCGGAGGCGATAGGCCGGTTTCTGGTGCGCGGGTTGAGGGCATCTCGTTCGCGGTCGCGTAGATCGTTGATCAGGTAGACCGCGCTTGAAAAGAGGCAGAACAGGAAAAAGCCTGCGAAGGCTCGCCAGATAGCGTCTGGATTGGTGAACTCCAGCGCGAAAAGCAGGGCCGCAAACAACAATACGTTCTTTGTCCACTGCTTCGGGCGCATCGCTTTGAGAAGCGCGACCGGCAATGACATAGTACGTCCCGGCTCACTTGGGTGGAGAGGTTTGGGTTCTTTCTGACCGGGCTGTTTCGCGTCTTCGCGGGCGGGTGCTTGCATTCGTTAGTGCGTCTATCTCGGGGTGATAAAAGGGTGGGTTGCTAAATAATATCGGATCGTGCTAGGCGCGTCAACTAGGGTTGTGCATTCTGAACGTATCGTTGGGCCCGCATATGGTATCTGTGGCCTTCAACTTCGGTGTCTGTCAAGCGTTCGCCAGTGCGTTACTTCCGTGCCCTGAAGCCGAATGTGGCAGTCTTACCGCTCTCTGAGCCTAGTTCGGCGCGATTGGGAGTTGCGATCTCGTAGCCGTCTGGTGCCTCGGCCACTACCACGAAGTCGATGGTTTTATTGCAAGGGACGAGGAAGTTCAGACTTACGTGTCCATCACTTTGGGTTTCAGGGCGGCCCCCATATCCAGTTTGGCCAAAACTATCCTCTAAATGGATCTTGGCGCCTGCCAGCGGAGGCTCTCCGGTATCCAGAATGCCATTGGCGTTCCCGTCAACAAATGCCTCGGCGCGGCCACTCCAACCACAATCGGCACTGCATGAACCGAGGCAAACAGAAAAGAACGCAGATGCCAATACCACAAGCGCTGACTTGGTCAATGTATGGGAGGCTGTGGCCTCGCGTCTCTGCGAGTCCCGCAAACTTAACATAGAGGCACTCTGTGTCCGAAATCCGATTATTGTAACACCTGCTTCGAGAGGCATGTCAAACTGGGTGCCGGAGGCGGGACTCGAACCCGCATGAGCTTTCACCCGAGCGATTTTAAGTCGCTTGCGTCTGCCGTTTCGCCACTCCGGCGGATAACAAAAAGGGAAGCATCTTAGGCTTCCCTGGGAGCGGAAGACGAGATTCGAACTCGCGACCTTCTCCTTGGCAAGGAGACGCGCTACCGCTGCGCCACTTCCGCATTCCTTATCGTGGAGAAGTATAACAGGAATGCAATTGCCTGTCAAGAAATGAAAGCGTGCCTACCACCTGTGAGAAAGTTGGTCCAAATAGCCCGCGATACCGGCTTGCGCGGATCGAAAAGGGATACCTGCAACAAGCAGAATTGCCCCGCTATTTGGGACGCTTAGCCACAACTGCAAGAGATGACCCGATAGGGAGGTCGAAAACGTTTATGAGCACCTTCTCGATGTGCATCAACTGCATCAGGAGCCAATTGATAGGCGCTGGGGGAACTGTGATGTCGGACCTCGGCTCTCCTTTGCCATGCCGGCCATGCCGTACGAGGCGGACTGCCAGCACGGCAGGAAACAACAGCATGTTCCAGTAGGAAAGCCTGACAGGCAAGAAGCCTGCGCGTTTGAGTTTGCGCCGTATCTCTCGTTTGGTGTAGCGGCGGGCCACATCGGTCGCCCGGTCGTGCTCGCCCTTTAAGAAGGAAAACGCAGGTAAGTTTAAGAATACCCTACCGCCTGGTCTGAGCACGCGGTATATCTCCTCAAGAGCGCGCGCTTCATCGCCCGTGCCTGCATCGTTGAGTACGTCGCATGAGATAACAACATCGAAAGCGTTATTCGGGTATGGGATATCGGTTATAGAGCCAAGACCTACCTTGCTCAAACCACGAGATCGGCAGAACTCAACAGCCACCGGGCTAAAGTCGAATCCTTGCGCGTCATATCCTGCATTTTGTAGTGCGGCAAGGTTGCCCCCCGTGCCGCACCCTGCGTCGAGAATCCGCAATGCCTTTGGGTTGGCTCGATCCAGGCGTAACATGGAAAAGAACGTGCCTCGTAGGCCGCGATACCACCAATGCCTGTCCTCGGCCTCGTACATTATCTTATATTCGGCATATTCCACGTCTAGCCTTGTCCCTCCGATGAAGTGAAAGCATTATACCTTGCTTGCCGATAGCGTGCGATGAAATTACCTGGCGGCGGTACTGTGAATACCGTTTGTGTGCCGCCTGAGCGATGGCGGAAAAGCGTCTTGACAAGGCGCGTGGAACCGCTTATAATTTTTCTTGTGCTTTTGGGCACAGATGCCCAGGTGGCGAAACAGGCAGACGCGCCAGGTTGAGGGCCTGGTCCCCGTCAAAGGGGGTAAGGGTTCGAATCCCTTCTTGGGCACCACTTGTAAGGATGTTCTTATTCCAGGCACGAAAAAGAGGGCTTTGCGGTCCTCTTTACTGTTTTTATAACCGTTTTATAACATCAGTGGTGATATGCCGCCCAAGTCACGGCAATTAGATTGACCACGCAGAGCCATACCTATATCAACGGTCAAACCTTCCTGACTTCGACAATCCCTATCTCCTCATCCGTCAGCCCCTACAGGTCGTATACGAGCCTGTCAATCACCCGGCTGCAAGTATTCAAGCATCTGCATCTCCTACCCTGCTCGTCTAGGCTGTCTTTCGTCCCTTCCGACCGTCCTCAATACCGGGGATTACGACCGCGAAGGTTATATGAATGCGAGGCTGCTCTGTGTTCGTGTCCATTAGTCCGTGAACTCCTGTACGAACATCTTGCCGTATATTCCGCCGTCCATCACTCCTATTCCCACCATCCTAAAT
>JBDSDS010000150.1:0-3394 GCA_039920445.1 Chloroflexia bacterium | reverse complement strand
GTTGGTGGCGGCAAAGAAGTAGCTGTAGATGCCGAATACGTAAGGGTTGGCGAGCGTTATCAACCCTGCGGCGATAAACCACCCTGCCTGCCACAACGCAGCCTTTGAGGTCAGCCACTTCCGCCCGCCTTCGCTCCCTAACTTTTCCAGGATAGTGCCAACCGCGTATATCCCGATAAGAGCCAACCCCAGGAAGAATGAGCCATGCACGTTCACCCAGAAGAGCATGATCGGGACAAGCAGTGGAAGCAGCCTGGGCCTGGTGTCTTTGTGTTCGAGCAGGAAGAGGTAGGCTAAGAATGGGATAAATGACAGCAACTGCGGCCGCATACCGTAGTTAGTCCAGGCGGTGAAATAGGCAACAACAGCAGCGAGCGTGGCAACCCTAAGCGACCGGGAGCGCGAAAAGCAGCATGCCATGAGGATGCCGACCGAGGCTGTGATAATAATGGCCCGCACGGTAAGCAGCAAATAGGGTGAGAGGTCGTATATCCAGTAGAAGAGGAGTTGCGAACCCCACTGGGGGTTAGAGTAGGGGAGTCGCACAGGCGTCCAGACCAGCACGTCGGTGCCGAGGAACTGCCCGGTCTGCATCATTATCTCCCCACTCTTGAGGTTCCACCAGACATCATAAGGCTCGATAAAGGCGATACTGGCGGCGAACCACGCGAGAACCAGAGGAACGATGAGCCAGAGGTGGATAAGACAAAGGCCGCGCGCGGTCTCTCGCGTCCTGGAAGCACGCACGGATACGCCCCCCTCGGCGGAGGAGGAAGTGCCTGCCGAAGTGATGGTGATGTTCATATCCCGATTCTAGCACACGCACGGGGCCTGGACAATAAGAGTTTGGTAAGGTTGAGTGGTAGTACCAGTGAGTTGTTAGTTGTTAGAACACATCTCAAAAATAGATGGTCAGAGGGAGGCGAACCCACTAACCTTTGTCATTCTGAACGAAGTGAAGAATCGGTCCTTTCAGCACTGACTCCCCGTAGTGATTCTTCGCTTCGTTCAGAATGACAATTCTCAGATTCATCTTTTCCTTCTAGTGAGCACCATTTTTGAGATGGGTTTTGGGAGTGGCGAATAAGGCAGATGTAGGGGCGAACCTATGTGTCCGCCCTGTTCCCTTAACCTCATAGCTGGTCGTTAGGCAGACAGGGCGGACACATAGGTCCGCCCCTACAGTATTACATCTTCTCTTTTAGCCACTCTAGGGTTTTAGTTGCTTGTCCCTGGGATTTATATGGCGTACAATTAGCCAGACGCCGGATCAAGTCGTCCAGTGTCAGGTAGATACTATGCAATGCCCTCAGTGCGGGAATGAAGCCGAACCCCAACAGAAGTTTTGCGCGGTCTGCGGCTCATCCCTCCAGCCTCCTGTTACTATCACCGCGCCCCTGGTAGCTGACCCTCCGAACGGCGAGCCTTCTCCTACCAACGCGCCGCCCGTAGGAGTAACAACCGGAAACTTCATCCCTTACCAATCGTCCGCCGAGGCCGCTCTTACAACTAGTCGGACGAGCAGTCGCATCCCTTTCGCGCTGGTTGTCGGGATCGCTCTGCTGGTGATAGTCGTAACGCTGATTGCCGTGGCGCTCGCGGTTACCGCCTCTCAGGGTGGTGGCGCACCCGGCCCGCTTGCTGGTAGCCCCACGACAACAGCGCCTACAGACTCGATAAGTCTGCTCAACAGGTCGGCGGACGCGATGAAGGGCGTGAACACACTCCACTACCGAAGCGAGGCAGGATTCTATGCGCCAGCAGGGGACGGCTCGTCGCTCGGGAGCAGCACACCTCTATCCATGACCATCGATGGCGACGTAGCCCTTCCTGACCGCTATACGATGAATACAGACGCGGCTGCCCTGGGCCAGTTCATCGTGATTGGAGAAAACACCTGGAACCGCAACAACGAGGGAAAGTGGCAGCGTCGCTCGACCGCCGGGGTTGGGCTCGGTCCGGTAAATCCGTTGGCTGTCGCTAATTACATGCAGTACTACAAGCCCGGCACGCCTGAGCAGATTTCGTCTGAGACTAAAGATGGGGTCATCCTCCACCGCGTTCGGTTCGACGTTGATACAGAACGCATGGCCCAGGATGCGGGCGAGCAGTCGGTACAGGGTTTGATGGAACAAAGCAGGATCACCACCGATGTATGGATACGGGACGGCGACAATCTACTCGATAGCATATCGCTAGCAGTCGATATGTCCAACGGTACAGGTGTCATACTGCGTAGCTTCTTCTCCAATTACAACGAGGAGGTTGTGATAAAACCTCCTGACGGCGTTACACCCTGAGATTTTGTAAAGATTTTACAATTATCCTCTGGTTTTGGTGATATAATCGCTTTACTTACTAGCATGTAGAGTAAGCAACAAGGAGAATCATCATGACCGATCAACGAAGGCATTTCGTATCACCCTTAATACTACTGGCTTCGCTTTTATTCATCTCAAGCACAGGTTACGCTCAGGCCCCTATGCCTTTAGGCAGGGTGAAACCGGATGATGGCCGTATAAGGCGAGTCTCGGATTGCACTCGCACCTCGGTCGGCTTTACGCCGTTGAGCGATCTGGTGGGTGGGGCGTACAGGGGATATGAAGGCGGCCTCTATCTCGGCGGCAGCAATGAGCCTCCCCTCGACTACAAATGGATGGGCAGGGCGCACGCCTCCCTCGTGCAGCCGCTGAATCAAAACGGCCAGCCTGATCCGAACGGCAAGATAGTGCTGCTGTCAATTGGCATGTCCAACACCAGTATGGAGTTCACCACATTCAAGACGAACGCCGATGCCGATCCGGAGAAGAACCCGCAGGTGACTAGAGTGAATGGCGCGCAGGGTGGGCAGGATGCCGAAATAATCAGAAACCCTAACGCCCCGTTCTGGGCTACGGTGGACCAGCGCCTGACCCAGGCGGGCGTGACTCGGAATCAGGTGCAGACGGCCTGGCTCAAGCAGGCTATTGCTGGAGAGCGGCGGCCTTTCCCCGAGGATACGGTGGCACTGCGTGATGCTTTGCGCGACATCGTGGGCATCATGCAAACACGCTACCCCAACCTCCAGATCATCTACTTATCGAGCCGTACCTATGCGGGCTATTCCGTCCAGCAGAACATCGAGCCTTTTGCTTATCAGAGCAGCTTTTCAGTCAAGTGGCTGATCGAAGAGCGCATAGTCGGTAATGGAGAGGGAGCATGGCTGGCCTGGGGCCCCTATCTGTGGGCTGATGGCGTCAAGCCGCGCAGTGACGGGTTGCAATGGCTCTGCTCGGACGTATCAGAGGACGGAGTACACCCCTCTGTAAGCGGCAGGCAGAAAGTGGCAGATTTGTTGCTGAACTTCTTCAAGACTAATGAGACTGCGCGGGGGTGGTTCGTAAGAGGTTCGTAT
>JBDSDS010000149.1:0-3846 GCA_039920445.1 Chloroflexia bacterium | reverse complement strand
GTCGGGAACGAGGGAGGGTCCCACAGGTAGTGATTCCAGCCGCCACCCACTATCCAGCGTCCCGGCCCAAGCTCTCTCGCCTTCTCCGCGACCATCCGCAGCGCTTCCTCTTTCGATCTGACCCTCTCCAGGATGACTTTGTTGAGGCTGCGCGCGTAACTAAGGAAGTGTATATGAGCGTCTATCAAGCCTGGGATGACCGTTCGCCCGCCGAGGTCTATCGTGCGCGCCCCCGATGCCCCACTCAGTTCGCGGCTGGTCCCCACGGCAACGATACGTCCATGCCGCACAGCCATCGCTTCCGCAGGCCAGGGCCTATCCATTGTATAGATGCGCCCGTTCGTAAAAAGAGTAGTTTGCGTGCTCATTTCATCACGACCCGTATCCATATGCAACTCCTGCTTCAACCTTGTTTGGGAAGCCATTATAGCATCTTTGCTGTGCTATAATCGTACGAATTACGAATTACGAATTACGAATTACGAATTGGCGTTCTTTGCGTTCTTGGTGTCTTGGTGGTTAATCAATACAATGCAGCCGCTGGAGGAAGTTGATGCGGAACGGTAGCGCGGGTCGAGTAACGGTCGTAGGAACTGGAAGTTGGGGCACTACCCTGGCGATACTTGCCGCGCGGCAGGGGCAGGAGACATATCTTCTCACTAGAACCGAGGAAGAGGCCCAGCTACTCAGGGCGGATGGCGAGAACAAACGCTTCATGCCGGGGTTCCCTTTCCCTGAGAACCTGACGCCCACCTCCGATCCGGCTTCCGCGCTACGAGAGTGCGACATGCTCCTCATGGTCGTGCCATCCCAGACGATGCGAGCCAACATACGCGCCCTCAAGCCCCTTCTAACGGACCCGCGAACGATCATAGTCAGTGCGGCCAAAGGATTGGAACTGAGCACTTTGCTACGCATGACCGAGGTGCTGGCCGACGAGCTTGGCGCTGACTGGCAGAGCCGCCTTGCTGCCCTATCCGGCCCTAATCTCGCTAAAGAGATAGTGGCAGGCCGTCCAGCGACTACGGTCATAGGCGCGGAGGACGCTGATGTTGCCAGGCGTGCGCAAGAGCTTCTGACGGGTGGTCGCTTCCGCGTTTATACGAACCCTGATGTGGTAGGCGTGGAGCTTGCAGGCGCACTCAAGAATATCATCGCGGTTGCGGCGGGCATGGCCGATGGCATGGACGCGGGCGACTCCTCGAAAGCGGCCCTTATCACGAGGGGACTTGTTGAGATAGCGCGATTAGGCACAGCTGCCGGGGCGTCTCTCTTCACCTTCGCGGGTCTGGCTGGTCTGGGCGACATGATAGCCACCTGCGCCTCGCCTCTTTCGCGCAACCGCTTCCTGGGGCAGGAGCTTGCAAAGGGCAAGACGATGGAAGAGCTACGCGCAAGCATGGGCGGGCAGGTCGCCGAGGGAGTGACTACTACCGTAGCCGCGCGTGAACTGGCTGCTCGCTATCGCATCGAGATGCCTATCACCGAGCAACTCTACCAGATACTCTTCGAGAACAAGGCCCCGATGGACGGCCTAAGCGCCCTCCTCACCCGCGACCCGACTGATGAGTTTCTCTCCCTCGGTGTGGATGGGGGTGAGACGTGAGACGTGATTACGGAACCGCCAAGACGCCAAGAGCGCCAAGTACCCGCCAAGTGTTTTATCGTTTCAAGGGGTCAGGGATTAGAAGGGAGAAGGCAGTAACTTTGAACCTTGAACTAATAGCTGACGGCTGACGGCTGCCAGCTTCCCTGTTACGTCCCTAGCGCCTGCACCAACTGTCCTACCTGCTGCCTTACCGTGTTGAACGGGTCGCCTACCATAATGCTCTGGTCGCGGTGGGGGCCGACCGACACTATGTCGACTGGGGTCTGTATTAACTGGCAGATACGCTCGATGTAAAGGCGGGCATTGTCGGGCAGATCGGCCCATTGCCTGACCTGAGACGTGTCGGTTTCCCAGCCTGGGTGCTCTTCGAATTGAGGCTCGACCGAATCGAGCATCTCCAGGTCGGCAGGCATGTGGCTCAAGAGGGCGTCGTTCACTTTATAGGAAGTGCATATCTTGAGCGAGGGGAACTTGTCGAGGGCGTCGAGTCTCGTAATCGCAAGTCCGGTCAGGCCGTTCAATTGCGCTACGTAGCGGCCCGCCACCGCGTCGAACCAGCCCACCCGCCGGGGACGGCCCGTGACTGTGCCGTATTCGCCGTGGCCCGCGCCGCCCTGCTCGCGCAGGAAATCCGCCTGCTCGCCTGTTATCTCGGTTGGGAACGGGCCGGTGCCTACACGCGTCTGGTACGCCTTGAATACACCCAGAACCGAGGTGAGATGGTTAGGCGGCGTGCCCGATCCTGAACAAAGCCCTGCCGCGCCCGGATTGCTTGAAGTGACGTAGGGGTAGGTGCCAAAGTCCAGATCGAGCAGAGCGGCCTGCGCCCCTTCTAGCAATACAGATCGCTTTTCGGCCAGGGCGCGGGCTATCACAAGCTCGGTCGGCAGGATATGCTTGCTGAGGCGGTGGCCCTGCTCGACCACGCGCAGGTAGGTCTGGTGTACGTCGACTGGCTTGGCTTCGTACACTCTGGTGAGGACCTTATTCTTGGCGGAAATCACCGCCGATAGCTTTACCAGAAGCGACTCCTGTTGGAGCAGGTCGCCCATGCGGATGCCGGTACGGGCGGTGCGGTCTGCGTAAGCTGGACCGACTCCACGCCGCGTGGTTCCTATACTGACGCCGCCGTTTTCGGCGCGGACGTCTTCCTCCAGGCCGTCAAGCATCTTGTGATAGGGCATAATGATATGGGCGCGGTCGCTGATGAGGAGGCGGGTCATATCTATGCCTGCCGCGTCAAGCTGTGCGATCTCTTCAAGCAGCACTTCGAGGTCGAGGACTACGCCGTTGCCGATGATACATACGGCCTGGGGGTTGAAGATGCCTGAAGGGATGAGTCGCAGGCGGAAAGTGCCAAGGGAGTTGACGATAGTGTGCCCCGCGTTTGGCCCACCGTTGCAGCGCACAATCACCTGGGCGTGCTCCCCAAGCAGGTCTACTATCTTCCCCTTGCCCTCGTCGCCCCACTGGCAACCGATCACTGCCACTACCGGCATTTTCCCTCCTATGTCGGGAATTACGAATTACGAATTACGAATTAGCCATCAGATACCAACAACTTGCCTCGCTCATACACAGATAACTTTGCGTTCTTTGGTACCTCTGCGTCTTTGCGTTTAATTCGTAATTCGTAATTACTTTACAAGCCGCAGGTGGTCCCGATTGGCGGCTTTCTTCGTCGGGCGTTCGCGCTTGTGGTGGGTCTGGTCTTCGGCTCCGGCTGCTATGTCTGCCTCCATCTCGACCTCTGCTTCGGTATCAAGCTCCGGCTCGGCTTTCTTTCGGCTCTGTATCTTTGGCTTTTGATCCACGCCCTCAGAGGCGGCTTTGGTTCGTCTTTCCCTCATAACTTCGAGGTCAAGCTCGCCCGACAACCTTTTCTCCTCGAACTCGGCCTGCATCCGGGCAAGGCGAGCCGTCAGGTCAGGGAGAATAGTTGTCGCGTCTACAATGCTGTAGCTGTAGCCTTGCTCGGTCAGGAATAGTTGGCGGTTGGTGGAGAAGTCCTGGTCCTTAGTGTCGTGGGTGACGAGTGAGTAGAAGTTCGCTATAGAACCGTCCTTCTTGGGGCGCAGGATGCGTCCAAGTCGTTGGGCTTCCTCCTGCCGCGACCCGAACGTGCCCGATACCTGGATCGCAACGTTAGCATCAGGCAGGTC
Source organism: Chloroflexia bacterium (assembly GCA_039920445.1). Taxonomy (GTDB): domain Bacteria; phylum Chloroflexota; class Chloroflexia; order QHBQ01; family JADMIH01; genus JADMIH01. The sequence goes on along the minus strand of JBDSDS010000149.1, from coordinate 75 downwards.
TATAGCGAAGTTGGCTACTTTGCTGACCACCAGCATCTTCAGTTTGCCTGTGCGGAAATCGGCGTAAAGGCGGTC
>JBDSDS010000148.1:0-8553 GCA_039920445.1 Chloroflexia bacterium | reverse complement strand
ATTCCTATCAAAGACCTTAACACGCTCCAGGACTACTTCCTGAAACGCAACCTCCTCGAATATAAAGAGCCGCTCGACCTCATGAAATTTGTCAACGCGGAGCTTGCAACCCAGGTAGCGGCGGAGTTGGATAAGAAGTAGGGGTTAGGGGTTAGTACTCGACGTATTGGACTAACCACCGACTACCGGCTCCTAATCCCCAATCCCTAACCCCTAACAAGCCTATGGAAACGCCAAAGATCAGCATAAACAACCTGGGCGTCGTCTTCCCTGGCCGGGGGCCAACCGGGCCTGTAGAGGCGCTCAGGGATGTCTCACTCGATGTGGTGGACGGCGAACTGCTGTGCATCGTCGGCCCCAGCGGTTGCGGCAAGACAACCCTGTTGCGCGTATTGGCGGGGCTTGAAAGCGCGACTACAGGCAGCTGCCAGGTACGCAACGACGACCCGGCGCGCCCCACCCAGGCGATGGTCTTTCAGGGCGCTGGCATCTTCCCCTGGATGACAGTCGAGCAGAACGTGGCTTACGGGCTGCAACTGAGGGGCGTGCCCAAACCGGAACGTAAAGCAGCCGCCGAGCGGTGGATAGGCGAAATAGGATTGGAGCGCTTTGCCAGGTCGTTCCCCGCGCAGTTATCGGGCGGCATGCAACAACGTGTCGGCCTGGCCCGCGCCTTTGCCTACGACCCCGAAGTGCTCTTGATGGACGAGCCGTTCGGCGCGCTTGACGCTCAGACGCGCATCCTTCTACAACAGACCCTTCTTGAGCAATGGGAGCGCGACGACAAGACAGTTATCTTCGTGACCCATAGCATCGAGGAAGCCCTCACCCTCGGCGACCGCGTCTTCATCATGTCGGCGCGGCCCGGACAGTTATTGCGCGAGGTACAGGTGCCGTTTGAGCGGCCCCGCGACGCCGTAGCCCTGCGTACCGACCCGCGCTTCAGCCTCCTCTTCGCCGAGGTTTGGGAAGCCCTGCGTGACGAAGTAGAGCGAGCGAGAGCCTATGAAGTCGGGGTGGCTTTATGAATCGTAACAGGTGGCTTTCGCTCCTCTCGCCTATCTTGCTGATCGCGCTCTGGGAAGGGGCGGTGCAGCTAGGCTGGCTCAACCGCATCTTTATCCCTCCGCCCTCGGAGGTCTTCAGGACTCTGGGCGACCTGATCGCCAGTGGGCAGATTTTCCGCGACATAGGCATCAGCATGATGCGCATCACGGTCGGGTTCCTCCTCGGCGGCATCCCGGCTGTAATATTGGGGCTGCTCATGGGCGTAAGCGCGCCTGCGAGAGCGATAATAAAGCCGTTGGCAGCCGCTATCTACCCCATCCCTAAAATCGCGCTTTTGCCGTTGGTTATCGTCGTGCTCGGCATAGGCGAAGCAAGTAAGATAGCTCTGATTGCCGTGAGCGTATTCTTCCTCGTCATCTTAAACGTCGCAGCGAGCGTATTACAGATTGACCCGCAGTACTTCGAGGTGGCACGCAGTTTCGGTGCACACAGCCGCGACCTCTTCTGGACGGTGGCTCTGCCCGCGAGTATGCCTGGCATCATGAACAGTATCAAGCTCGGCATGGGCTTTGCGCTTACCCTCATCGTCGGCGTCGAGTTCGTGGGCGCGGACGACGGCATAGGCTGGTTCATCTGGCAATCTTACGAGCTTTACAAAATCCCCAGCATGCTAGCGGGGCTGGTCGCCGTAGCGGTGGTAGGCTGGCTGGTCACGATTCTGCTTGACGAGCTTGAGTACCTGCTCGTGCCGTGGCAGGCATCGATAGTGCGATTGAAGGAGGTACGAGTGCAACAGCGAGTGCGCGTTTGGTGGGGGGCTGTCCGCCCCTGGAGCTACACGGCGGCGGTTATCCCGGTCCTGCTGGGCGCAAGCATCGCCGCGTATGACAGCGTGCTGAATCTTTGGTTCCTTGCTCTAGCGCTAATCGGCTCGATAGCGATCCAACTCGGTACAAACCTCATCAACGACTACTTCGACTACCGCAAAGGCGCGGATGGCCCTCATTCGCTCGGCACAGGCGGCTCCATCTTACGGGGCGACCTCACGCCCCGGCAGGTGCTGGTGGGCGGCCTACTCGCTTTCGCTGTCGGCTCGGCTATCGGCCTCTACCTCGTCAGCGTCACAGGCCCGTTCTTATTCTGGCTCGGCCTTTTCAGCGTGATAACCGGCTTCCTCTATACCGCAGGCCCCTTCGCGCTCGCATACGTCGGGCTGGGCGAGGTAGCGGTCTTCCTCTTCATGGGTCCTGTCATGGTGATAGGCTCGTATTATGTTCAGGCAGGCAGGGTCACATGGCCTGTGTTGCTCGCCTCTTTGCCGGTCGGCTTCCTGGTGGCGGCTATCCTGCATGCTAACAACCTGCGCGACCTGGAAAGCGACCGCAAGATCGGTAAGCGCACCCTGGCAACCCTCCTGGGCAGGGCAGGCGCTAACGTCGAGTATTACGTACTGGTGGGGGGCACCTATCTGTCGCTTGCCATCACCGTAGTGCTCGGCATAGTCCCCTGGCTGACCCTCATCACCATCCTGACGCTGCCCCTTGCGGTCCGCCTGATGCGAATCGTAGCAGCGGAGACCGAGCCTTCACTTCTTCACCCCGTACTGAGGCAGACAGCCAAACTTCACATGCAGTTCGGCGTGCTGTTGGTAGCCGGGTGGGCAGTTGCATGGCTTATCGACAGGGCCGGGTAAGAATATTCTCCCCTACAGTATTGCTGCCCCAAAAGAATAGCAGGCTTGTATATACAAGCCATCCATACTGCTACTTACCTAGACGAGTTTGTGCTCGATAGCATATCGGGTAGCACCACTGCGGGTACTTATTCCAAGCTTGCTGTAAATAGATCGAGCGTGTGATTGTACAGTTCGAGTGCTAAGATATAGGCGTTCTGCCACTTGGGCGTCCGTTAGCCCTTGCGCGATTAGGCGTAGCACTTCCGCCTCGCGCTCAGTTAAGTCATCAAGATGGTTTGATAGCTTGGTGGCTGTACTCCCAGAATTGGCTGCAGACCAATCCCCGATGACAACCTCTATATTAGTCGAATCACCTACCTTGTGCAGAGCAAACTCAATGGCTTGCTCCAATGGCATCTCCGAGCCAGCCGCCAAAGCCTGCTCCCAATGAGTCTTGTTGTGCTGCATCTTGATAGATGCCATATCACTCTCAAATTCGTTGCGCACTAAACTCGCTACGCTGATGCCACGCCCCACATTATTCGGCATCAACAAGGCCTGCGCTGCTCCATACAGCCTCGCGGCTCGTTCCGGCTGCTTGACTGCCCCGGCTACTCTTGCCAGTTCAATCAAGCATAGACCAATGTTAACTTTGTCCCCAAGCTCTGAAGCAACAACTAAACTCTCATGAAACAGGCCCTCTGCTCGCATCTGCTCTCCCTGATGATGCGCTATATGGCCCAGCATATGAAGCGACTCGGCGATACCTCTCCTGTCGCCCAGATGCTGGAAAAGAGCAAGACTCTCAGCGTACTGCACACCTGCTTGCTCATAGTCGCCTTCAAAGAGTGCGACTTCGGCTAGATTATGCAATATACGAGCAGTTGCCCATTTGTCTCCGATTTCCCGCTGGATATACAGCGCCTCTTGCAGCCCAGCACGAGCTGCGGCGTAATCTCCAAGCTCCATGGCCACACGTCCGAAACTGCCAAGCTCGAGGGCGATACCCCATTTGTGACCTCTTTCCCGATGGAGCGCCAGGCTCTCACCGTGCAGCGTGGTCGCCAGCTCACGGTCGCCCAGTTCCAATGCTACTTCCCCAAGCGAGTCGAGAGAAAGGGCCAAACCCCAGCTATCTCGTGCCTGACGAAAGAGAGCGGCACTCTCCTCTAGGAAAGCACGGGCCTCAGTGTAATTCCCTTCGCGCACTGCCACTCGCCCCAGGAATGTGAGGGTTATGGCCGTTCCTCGTTCATGATCCAATAGCCGCCAGACGGAGAGAGCTTCTTCCAGCCTCAAGCGCGCCTTAGTGTAGTCGCTTTGGACGTAAGCCATCAAGCCTCCCGCACTGAGGGCCTTTGCATGGGGAGCCGTCTTTTTCGTCGTCCCCGCGTGCCGCAATGCTCCCTCAATCCAACCGCGACCTTCGGTTATGTATGCATGAAAATACCAGAACCAGGTAAGGGCACCCGCAAGCCTCAACTCAACCTCATCTTTGGGTGCTTCAGATTTACTCCATGCCAGCGCGGCCCTAAGGTTATCATGCTGCTCCTCCAAGCGTGCCAACCAGAGGGCTTGCTTGTCGGTGAGTAGCTCGTCTTCCGATTCTTCGGCCAATCGCAGATAGTAATCGAAGTGACGTCTTCGTAGACCAGACGTTTCCCCTGCTGATTCCAGCTTCTCCTCAACGTATTGCCTGATCGTCTCAAGCAATCTGTAGTGCGCCTCGCCCCCGCGCTCTTCCATCACCAGCAACGATTTATCTACGAGGTGAGAAAGCAGCTCTATAAGCTCATAAACGCTGATGAAGCCCCCACATACCGCCTCCACTGCCTCCAGGGTGAATCCCCCGGCGAATACCGACAGGCTGCGCAACAGCGCCTGTTCAGATTCCGAAAGGAGATCGTGACTCCAATCCATTAGGGCACGCAAAGTCTGGTGCCTGGGTAGAGTTACATGAGTTCCACCCACGAGTAGACGGAACCTCTCGTCCAGCCGCGAAACAATCTGCTCTACCGACAATACTTTAACGCGGGCCGCTGCCAACTCTATGGCAAGAGGGATCCCATCGAGACGGTGGCACAACTGCGCTACAGCCGTGACATTTTCGGGCTTGAGGCTGAAATCAGGTCTCCTGAACAATGCACGGTCAATAAAAAGCGCAACCGCTTCGTATTGAGCTAATGTTTCTACGGAGTAAGTCTCCTGCGGGTCGGGCACAGAGAGCGAGGGAACGGGCCAAGCGATTTCTCCAGGCGTACCCAGAGCCTGGCGACTGGTGGCGGCTATCTGCAAACCTGGGCAGGACTTCAATAAAGTGCTTGTCAGTTCTCTGCACGCTTCAACCAAATGCTCGCAGTTATCGATCAGCAACAGTACATTCAGTGGTTGAAGGTACTCTATGAGTGTGAAGGTCAGGGGGCGGTCCGGCACCTCCCATACTCCAAGCGATGAGGCTACCGCCTGAGGCACAAGGGTTTCGTCCGAAAGCGATGAGAGGTCAACAAACCATACGCCATCCGGGTACTGTGCTGACAGATTCTTCGCCACCTCTAGGGCGAGGCGGGTCTTGCCACAACCGCCCGCACCGGTCAAGGTCAGAAGGCGCGTCATCCCGAGGAGTCTTTTCACCTCGGCTATTTCCTGCTCACGACCTATAAAGCTGGTTAATTGTGCGGGCAGGTTGTTACGAGACGTCATAAAGCAATCACCTCTCTGTGGCCTATTATATCGGGGCCAGAGACCATTGTACAGTCTGTAAAGCTGATAAGAAACGCCAAGTAAGTACAATTACCTATAACATGCTCTTATCTTGGACCCTGAAATCGGTAATTATGCCGTAGCACGGGCCGTCAAACAGGTGCTACACTAGAGTTGAACCCAGGAGGGCATAAGATACAAAGTTGTGCGAAGAATATTTACGAGCGGCCATAGACACCGCCCTGATCTTATGTTAGTATGTCAAGAACTTAGAACATCTAAAGTGGACATACTAATATAGTTCGTGCCAACTCCCTCTTATACAGACGGAGTAATGCGTCTTACCATCTTGCTAAAACCTTCTCATCGAAAGCAGATATATGGAGGTCATCTATGGAAACGCTGGCAACCCTTCTTCAACATACGGCTGAACAATACGGCTCCACGCCTGCTCTCATGTATAAGCCAGGCAGCGCCACTGAGATATGGAGCTATACCCACCTCAATGAGCGCGCTAACCGCGCCGCCGTTTGGCTGAGGGACCACGGTGTGAGCAAAGGGGACCGCATCATCATCTGGTCGCCTAATAACCCTTCATGGGTGGCGGCCTACTTCGGGGCTGTACGTATCGGAGCGATAGTGGTGCCGCTGGACGTGCGCAGCAGCGTAGAATTCGCCGAGCGCGTGGCAAAACAGACTGAGCCAAAGCTGGTACTTGCCTCAAAAGCAACCGCTCCCACCTGGAACTATCCCGCTCCCTCCTTCATGCTCGAAGAGATAGGCGCGCTTCCAGAGAGCGACGAGCAAATCAGCGGTCAGGAAGTCACCCTCGATGACACAGCAGTCCTCATGTTCACTTCCGGCACGACCGGTACGCCAAAAGGGGTCATCCTCACCCACCGCAACATCATGTCCAACGTTGAGGCCGTCGACAAACTGGTGCCCGACATCTCGCATTTCAGGCTAGTATCGCTCCTCCCCCTGAGCCATATGTTCGAGCAGACCATCGGCCTGGTGCTGGCCCTCAAGCGCGGGGGCAGCGTCTACTACATCTCGACCCTCATACCCGCCAAGATATTTGAGGCTTTCAAAGAGCAGGGCACTACAGCAATGCTGCTCGTCCCCCAGGCGCTGCAACTCTTCATGTCGTCCATCGAGAGAGAGGTAGAGAAACAGGGCAAGGAAAAACAATGGCGCCGCCTCCAACTGATAGCCAGATTCCTACCGTATAAAATGCGTCGTCTCCTCTTCCGGCCGGTGTATGAAAAGCTGGGGGGCAAACTGGAGTTCCTGGTATCCGGTGGCGCGCCTCTGCCCCCTGACCTTTTCCGCAAGTGGGACATCTTGGGCATCCCGATTATGCAGGGCTACGGGGCCACCGAGGCCGCTCCCTGCATCAGCGTTACCAGCATCAAAGAGCGCAACCCCTACACAGTCGGCAGGGCCGTGATGGATATGCAGATAAAGTTGGCGGAAGACAGCGAGATACTGATAAAAGGCCCGAACATCACGCCTGGCTACTGGCGCAATCCAGAGGCCACCGAGCAGGCTTTCGCGGACGGCTGGTACAAGACTGGCGACCTGGGCGTCTTCGAGAAGAACGGCCACCTGCGCATCCAGGGCCGCAAGAAAGACCTCATTGTGCTGCCTAACGGTCAGAACGTCTACCCACAGGATGTAGAGCAGGAGTTACTGCTCGTGCCGGGCGTTGCCGATGCCGTGGTTGTGGGCCTGCCTATCGAGGATGGGGCGCAGGTATACGCCGTACTCATTGCAAAAGAGGGGGCGCAGCTAGACCCTGATGCTGCCGTCAAGCAAGCCAACTCGCGCCTGGCCCCTCACCAGTACATCCGGGGTGCAACTGTGTGGCCTGACAAAGATTTCCCACGCACCCACACCCTAAAGGTAAAAAAGAACGAAGTGCTTGCCTCCATCGTTGCCATTCGTGCCGCCGAAAAAGAGCCTGTACTCGCAGTAAAGAGATAAAGGTAATCATGCCTTGCCATTCTGAATGAGAGGGAACGAAATGGAAACATCAATGGAAGAAAGCAGTGTTGCCCATCCTGGTGTCATTCCGCCTCCTATGGGAGCGACTGAAGCACCGGTAAGTAATAGCATGGGCAAATTTGAGGCAGGCAAAGCTGTCAATTACAGCGTGGCCAACATCGGGGCAAGCATGGTGTATGGGCTGTTCAATCTTGCCCTTCCGGAGTACCTCAAGAGTTACGGCCTACCTCCCGCGCTGATCGGGCTGCTGGCGAATGAGAGATCGTTTGTCGGGGCGTTCGTGCAGCCTTTAGTTGGGCGGCTGAGCGACCGTACCCGCACGAGACTTGGCAGACGGCGTCCCTTCTTTCTCGTGGGTGTGCCGCTCATGTCGTTGTCGCTCATCGTTCTCTCTCTTCATCTTCCTTTCCTGGCAATGCTGGGCGTAATGACCATAGGCGCCTTTTTCCTTGCGGTGGCAATGGATCCTTATATTTCAATGATGGCAGACCTTTTCCCAGCCGAACATAGAGGTCGCGTCGGCGGCCTCCAGGGGTTGACAACAGCCCTCGGTGTGATCATTTTCTCGTTGCTGGCAGCTTTCCTCTGGGCGAAGAACGAGCAGTTGGTCTTCTTCATCACTATAGTCGTTCTCCTGATCACCTTCGCCTACACCTTCTTCACCGTCAAAGAGCCTCCTATTCCACCTTATGTGGAGGAGAAAACCGAACGAGTAAGCTTTTCTCAGAAAGTAAAGACATATATCTCTGAACTGCGGCAGTACCCTGAAGCAGGCAAGTATGTAGTCGCCCTATCGATGTTCTGGCTCGGCTCGGCTGGGGTGGTGCCCTTTGTTACCTTGTTCGGGATTGAAGCACTCGGCGCAAAAGATGGGCAGGAATTCTTTTTACCTCTTGCGTTCGTTGTGATAACCGCCATCTTCGCCGTCCCATCCGGTCTCTTATCTGACCGGATCGGCAAGAAGAAAGTGCTCACAATGGGGCTGATATTGTACGGTCTGGGAGCGATTGTCGGCTCGCAGAGCACCGACCTAACGCAGGCTACCATTGCCCTGGGAGTGACGGGACTTGGAAACGCAGGCACGGCCTCGCTCAATGCGCTATTGACCGAGTTAATACCTCGCAAGCGCACAGCAGAGTTCATCGGGCTTGGGTCGGCGGTCT
>JBDSDS010000147.1:0-3750 GCA_039920445.1 Chloroflexia bacterium | reverse complement strand
GGCCCGAGGCGTCGCACATATACCATGAGGGCCTTGCCCACATCCTTGAGCAGCCTGAGTTCCGCCAGCCGGAGAACATTCAGCGCATTCTTGAGCTTTTCGAGCAGGGCGGACTGTGGAGTTCGATAATCCCGTCGGTGATGAGCCAGAAGGGCGTGCAGGTGATAATCGGAGATCAGGGCTGGGGCGAGGGGATGGCGCAGTGCAGCGTTGTGCTGGCCCGCTACGGCCTTGATGACCAGTTGGCAGGGGTGCTGGGCGTGGTGGGACCCACCAGGATGTCGTACAGCCGCTCGATCTCGACGGTGAGCTATATGTAGCAGCTTCTGAGCGATCTGCTGCTCAAGGCGTATAGCCCTGGGGAGCGTGAAGGATGATTACGAAACCGCCAAGCCACCAAGAGCGCCAAGTAACCGCCAAGATTATTTTTGTTTGGGGTTAAGGATAAGTAAGTAAGACTACAGAGGGAGAAGCATAATTGAGAGATCGTATAGATAACGGCTCGGCGGAGATGGAAGAAGAGCCGATCATTGAGCAGATGGATGGGCCAGAGGAGGTCGCCAGCGAGGGTGCTGACGGACCGCATGATGCCGCATCCGAGTACCTTGACGCACTCCAACGAGAGCGGGCCAGCTTCATCAACTACAAGCGCCGCATGGAGCAGGAGCGCACAGAGACGGTCCAGTACGCATCGGTGGAGCTGCTGAAGAAGCTGCTGCCCGTAGTGGACGACTTCGACCGCGCACTTGCCGCCATCCCAGAGAAGGAGCGCATCAATAACAAGTGGGTTGAAGGAATAGAGCTTATCGCCCGCAAGCTGCACACCATCTTGGAGCAGCAGGGCGTCGAGCCAATTGAGGCCCTCAACCAGCCGTTCGACCCCAACCTCATGGAAGCCGTAGCCTTCGAGGACAACGCAGGCGAAGGCGACCACGTAGATACGGTGTCGGAGGTATTCGGCAAAGGCTACAAGTTGCGGGACCGTGTATTGAGGCCAGCAATGGTGAAGGTCTCTAGAGGATAGAAGTATTGAGTAAAGGGTAATTGGAGACGCTGATGAATGACAAAGAACAACTCATTGCCCAATTGAGAGATGTGCTCAACCGTTGGGAAGAAGTCCTAGAAGGCATGAGCGAGGAGCAAATTACCGTGCCGCAGCCCTCTTCCGGCTGGTCCATAAAAGACGATCTCATACATCTATGGGGCTGGCAGCAGGTTTCTGTCGCACGCATGGAGGCGGCGTTGCACGGCAAGGAACCCGAATATCCCAACCTGGCTGAGATGGCGGGTCCTGACCCTGAGGGAGGGAACGTGGACCGAGCTAATGCATGGTTACATGAAACTAACCGGGGCAAACCCTGGTCCAGCGTGTATGGCGATTGGAAAGCGCAATTTCTACGCTTCCTGGATCTGTCGGAGCAGGTTCCCGAAAGTGATCTGCTACCAATAGGAAAATACACATGGTTGGAACACTATCCCCTCTCTGCTGTGCTCATCGGTTCTTACGAGCATCATGTAGAACATCTTGAAGAGTTACTTGCCCAGCTCGGTCAGGTTGCATAAACCCTTACGCACTACTTTTCACTTATTACCCTTATCCTCTGGACCTCCGTGTTGAGAAAAGAGGATACAAGACACGATAGAACGTCTACAACACAAAATCTTTAGGAGGATATAAAGAAAATGGCACATATATTAGGAATAGACCTGGGAACAACAAACTCGGTTATCGCCGTGATAGAGGGTGGCGAGCCTACCATAATCCCTAACGCAGAAGGCGCGCGGCTCACCCCGTCTGTGGTGGCCGTGTCGAAATCGGGTGAGAGGCTGGTGGGGCAGGTCGCCAAGCGCCAGGCTATCACCAACCCGGAGAACACAATCTTCTCCATCAAGCGCTTCATGGGCCGCAAGTTCTCGGACCCCGTGGTGCAGCGCTCCGTCAAGCTGGTGCCCTACCGCGTGACCGAAGCGCCCAACGGTGACGTGCAGGTCTGGATGGGGGGCAAGGCTTACTCGCCGCAGGAAGTGTCGGCGATGATCCTTCAGAAGCTCAAGACCGACGCCGAAGCATACCTGGGCGAGAAGATCACCCAGGCGGTCATCACCGTCCCGGCCTACTTCAACGACTCGCAGCGCCAGGCGACCAAAGACGCAGGTCAGATCGCAGGCCTCGATGTGATGCGCATCATCAACGAGCCTACCGCATCGGCGCTGGCATACGGCCTCGACAAAAAGGGCGACGAAGAGCTTGCGGTCTACGACCTGGGCGGTGGTACGTACGACATCTCGATCCTCTCTCTCTCGGAGGGTGTGTTCGAGGTGAACGCTACACATGGCGATACCCACCTGGGCGGTGACGACTTCGACCAGCGCGTGATCGACTGGCTGGCCGACGAATTCAAGAAGGAGCAGGGCATAGACTTGCGCCAGGACCGCATGGCCCTACAGCGCTTGAAGGAAGCCGCCGAGAAGGCCAAGATCGAGCTTTCGACCACCCAGAGCACTGAGATCAACCTGCCGTTCATCACCGCCGACGCCCAGGGGCCAAAGCACATGAACATCACCCTCTCACGCTCCAAGCTGGAGCAGTTGGTGGGCGACCTGATCGACAAGACCCTCCCGCCCATGAAGAGCGCCCTCGACGACGCCAAGATCAAGACATCGGATATAGACGAAGTGCTGCTCGTGGGCGGCCAGACCCGCATGCCTGCCGTGCAGCAGAAGGTACAGGACTTCTTCGGCAAAGAGCCTCACAGGGGCATCAACCCCGATGAGGTAGTGGCGGCGGGCGCGGCTATCCAGGCAGGCGTGCTCAAAGGCGACGTGAAGGACGTGCTTCTGCTCGACGTTACACCCCTTACGCTGAGCGTGGAAACGCTGGGCGGTGTCGCCACACCAATGATCCCGCGCAACACCACCATCCCGACCAAGAAGAGCCAGGTATATTCGACCGCCTCGGACAACCAGCCGAGCGTGGAGATCCACGTCTTGCAGGGCGAGCGCCCGATGGCTGGCGAGAACAAGTCGCTTGGCAGGTTCATACTCGACGGCATTCCACCCGCGCCTCGGAGCATACCTCAGGTCGAGGTAACGTTCGACCTCGACGCCAACGGCATCCTGAGCGTGAGCGCCAAGGATATGGCGACCCAGAAGGAGCAGAGGATCACGATCACCTCCTCTTCTGGCCTGTCTAAGGACGAGATCGAGCGTATGGTGCGCGAGTCTGAGACCCACGCCGAGGACGACCGCAAGCGCCGAGACCTGATAGAAGCCCGCAACATGGCCGACAGCCTCGCCTACAACGCCGAAAAGACGTTGCGTGAGCTAGGCGACCAGGTTGACGCCCCAATCAAGGAAGAGGTCGAAGCAAAGGTGACCGAAGTGCGCGAAGCCCTCAACACCGAGGACGTAGACCGCATCAAGAAGAGCACCGACGAACTCAGCACAGCCATGCAGCAGATAGGCCAGGCGATGTACGCCAAGCAGCAAGCCGACGCAGGCACTCGCGGCCCCGGCATGGACGGCACAGGCGACATGGGCGGCAACGGAGCCACCGAGCCAGGCACGGCTGCGGCAAAAGAAGCCGAAGAAGGCACGGTAGAGGGCGAGTTCAGGGAAGTGTAGTTCCTGTGGTAATCAGGTAATAATGTGAGTGCCGAGGACTGAACACCAACAATCAGTCCTCGGCACTTTTGTTAAAGGCTTTCGCAAAAGTAGAAAAAGACCCATGCTTTGACACGCATATGGAGA
>JBDSDS010000146.1:0-6270 GCA_039920445.1 Chloroflexia bacterium | reverse complement strand
ACGAGGCCCATGCTCGACTCGCCTACCAGGTCGCTATCGGCAATCGTCACAATGTCCTGCAACTTGCCATACTCGGTAGCCAGAATCGCTGTGAGAATCTTTGTTGTGCTGGCGGGGGCCAGTCTGTCATGCGCGCCACGAGAGTAGAGAATACGGCCCGACGGGTACTCTACGACAATCGCGGCGCGAGCGCTGATTTCCGGCTCCGTGACGACCTGGGCAAGCGGCGCGGCTAGCGCAAGCCCCCCAGCGCCAGGCGCGAGAGCCAATATTATCAGAAGTCCGGCGACCAGGAGACGCCAGCAGCAGCGAACGTAAGAGTACATATTGAATCCTCCGGCATACACAGGGGAAAGAGGGCAGAGCCTAGTCACGAAAGTATACCAGCCAGGATTGAGAGAAGTTCAGCTTTCCACAAAGCGTGGGAAACAGACCGGAAGACCGCCAGTGAGCGCAATCGTCAACCGTCCAGTATAGGCTGAAAAGTCGCTATCATTTCAGCCAGACGGTCTGAGGTTGTAATTACTCGCGCCGAGTCGAGCGGCCAGAGGAGTTGCGTCTCGTAAATACGCGACCAACCACGTTCCCACTCCTCAAGCCAGATTGAATCGCCAAGAACCGCCTGGATCGATAGGAGTTCACCATCGAATCGGCGGTAAAGCTCGCGATTTCGGCGTACCCTCGATTCAAAATGAAGGCCAATCTCTATCTGCGCCAACCGCTCGTGGATCCACACTTCGTAGTGGATGGCTCGGTCAGCGCCAAACCAAAATTGTACCAGGCGGGTACGCAGGTGGGTGCTCAGTTTCGGGCTAGCGTCTCCATAACGCCGCCGGATGTCGGCTTCGACATCCCGTAGAAACGTGCCTGGACGAAACGATTTGTTAAGCTCACCTGTATGCTCACTTTGTGTAAGGTCGTCTTTCTGCCGGGGCATTTTCGTTTCAAGGCCACTAAAAAAGGTGTCAGCCTCGTCATCGACTGTTTCTTTCATTCGCTATCTGCCTTCAATTCCCGCTCAACCACCTGTAAAGGTCCGTACAACTCCCTCGACCGCAGCGCCGCAACAAAGCGCGTCAGCACGGACTGACGATGGAGGCCGGTGTGTCCTTTGCACTGTTCAGCCGAGCATACAACTTCAGCCACCTTACCGAGAAGTGGGAGCAATTGCTTCCGCATCCTGTTCAGTTCCCACTTCTCCCAACGATTGAAAATTGTGAGCGAAAGAAGAGATTCCAGTCGCTGCCCCACTACACCTTTGCGGCATCGCTGGACCTGTTTGAACTTGCGATCAAAGGCGCACGGCAAGTATTCTATTGCCCATTTGTTGCGTAAAATCATCTGCCGATAGTGATCGGCCCCGGCAAGAGGCACCATCTGGGCAAGCTCGTGCGCGGTGAAAAAATCCCGCTGGTCAAGCGTAAGGTTGCTCTCTGAAATAATATAATTTGGGCATATCTCGTCGCCAACAAGACGGGCAAGTCTTACGAGAAAGATCACCGCCCGCCTGCATATCCAGACTCGACCCATGGCGGCCACTACCAGCAGGTCTATGTCGGGCCGCGCACCCAGGTTGTCCACGGCGAGAGCGCCTGTTACCGACACAAAGCGGACAAATGGTAAGTGAGCGACAAGACGGACATAAAGGCGTGCCCTGGGCCATAGTCGTCGGGCATGTGCCGCTCGCAACGAGCGTAGATCAAAAGTCTCAACGCGCCCCCGAAGAGCGTGTAGTCCACCCTGTTCAATCAAGGCGGTAATTAGAAGCGGCTCCGTGGATAAAGCCGTGCGAACCTCGGCTATGGAAAGCCGTGTCCCCACCTGAAAGCGGCGAAGCTCATCTGGCGAAAGCGGGTAATCGAAAAGATCGGCATAGACAACCGCAGCAAGGAGTGACTCAGCCGATGCGCTATGGGCCGAGAGGTCGTTCAATCGACTTGTAGGTACGGAGGCTTGTGCCGAAACTGACAAGAGGGATAATCTCCTGGAGTGGTGGTCAGAGTTTGTTGCTCATAATAGGTACAGGCACATGTTACAAATAGTGCAAGTCTTTAATAGTGATCACGGCGCCAGAAGACTCAGTTCGGACGAACCACTCGATATCCGTCTATTTTCGCATTTCCAGAGCCTCTTTGCCAATCAAGCCAAGCTGCACCTCTTTAGCAGTACCGGCGTCAATAGGGTGCCATTCGAGACGGGCGCGCTCAAAGTACTGTACTGTATATACCTTGCCGTCGGCTGCGCTGATTTCAGGCAACTCTTCAGAGATCGGATAGCCATACTGAGTAAGCCCACCCTCTTGCAGCCAGAAACGCAGGAATGCCTGCTTTAGGCTATGCCCCGTTTCAGCAAAATAGGCTCTATCCTGAGTCAACGTAAACCGCGCTACACGAGGAAAGTCTCGATGTCGCGTCACCCAGCGCCCCGCCGAAGCGATCATCACGATGTCGGAGATCCCCGCCTTTTCCGGGTGTAACTCCAGAACAGCCCGCTCAAAATACTGAACCGTGCGGGTTTGCCCATCGAGCGGGTTCACGTCCTGGTATTCCTCGGAAACAGGATATCCCAATCGCTGAACGCCACCTTTCGCTTCCCAGAAGCGTCTAAACTCGCCTCCCAGGGTATGTCCGCTTTCAAGGAAGTAAAGGCGATCATTGGCAGCGGGCTTTGTGTTCAGGTCGAACAATATGTACTGCCGTGTCAGGCGCGCAACGCTGAAATTGGCTAGAAGCCCCATATATTCGGGGTGACGACCAAGCAAGTCCTGATCGGCGCTCAACAAATAGCTCGCGCCGAACCGCTGTAGCGCCTGGATTTTGCTCAGGTTGAAGTCTTCGTTAGCGAGTGCCCAGCCGGTGCGGTTCGAGGTATAAAATAGCTCGGGCGCCAAAGGGCCTGCTATTATCAGCGATGAGCCTGGGGCTATGTTCGCACTTATCTCAGTTCCCGCGATGAGTATATCAGCAGATGCTGTCGATAACTTGTCGGGCGAGAATACAGTATCCCAGTTGTTGATTAGCAGCAGACCGAAGCAGGCGGTAATGGCGGCGTGTCCGCCGAGCAGAAGCGAGGCCCTCTTGGCCTTGCGGCCCGCAGAGCGTGAGCGTTCCGCGAGGTTCTTACCCAGGGCCAGTTGCGCCTGCGGTCGAGAAGGACGCTCCTGCGTGAGGCGTTCTTCCGGCACATCGAGAAGCCACGAGGTATGCGGGGAGACGGTATATTCCTCGTCCGGGAGTTTGTTACGCTCTGTGATAGCCAGCCAAATGCGCGCCGGGAACGATGCCGACCATGCCGCGCCGATACCTACCAGGGCACACGCGGGCAGGAGAAGTGGTAACAACACGTCGTCATGCCGCGCCAGACGGCCCCCGTCCAGGATAACATGCAAGGCTGCGGCCCCAAGCCACACGTGATACAGATAGCGATAGTGCATTCTGGCCCCTGCCAGCAACCCCGCGCCGAGCAATAGCAGGCCGAGCATACCGGAGATACTGCCCACCAGGCCGCCGATTACTTGCATATATGTCGAGGCGGCATACAGGGAGGAAATAGCGGTTCCCAGGTTGAATGCGTTTTCCTGCGCCACGATGAAACCGCCTGTAGAACCAGTCGTGTATATCTGCCAGGCGGCAGCCCCAAGCACCAGCGCGACCGCATAGAGAAAAAAGCGGCCTCGCTGTGGCGAAAGGCTGATTGCACCTTGTGACGAGCGTAGACCACGGCCGCTAAGCCGCGCAGCAAACGCATGGTTGTCGCCTGGCGATGTCAGAAAGAGGACCAGGGCTGGTATGGCCAGGAATACCGACGCGGGATCTATCAGTCCATATACAACTGCCGTAGCAAGCGCGATAGTAAATGCAACAAGAGAGCCACCCGGTCGTGCAAGCGTCGAGGTCGCACGCCACCTGACCAGGAGCAAAAGCGTCGCCGCCTGCAGACATAGGAGCAAGGTCGCAGGTGAAAAGTGCCGTCCATATAGGACGCTCAAGGGCGCCACGCCGTACAGCAGAGATGCGTAAACTGCAGCCCTTGCACCCGCAGTGCGATGAACCGTTGCAAACAGACAAATACCTGCGCCAATACTCAACAGCAGGCTCACCATGCGGCCAGATGACTCTACGCCGAGAAAGGATGCGATCCAGGCCACGAGCCACGAATAAACAGGAAGGCCCGATAGCGGGTCAACCGGGGCAACACCTTGCCACGGCACGGCTAAGGTCAATTTGGAGGCCTCAGGTGCAATGGGACTTGCCCCCACCAACTGCCTGACAAAAGCAGCGTGCGTCGCCTCTACACCCAACGGTGCGTCGACGGGTGGCGTGAAGCCCGCCACCATACGCGCGCCTCCAATTACCCCTATCAACGCACAAAGAACAAGCGCAAGTCGCGGCGACCAGCGTACGGTAGCGGTCTGTGCTTCATATGCTGGCGGTTGTTTAGCGATGGGGTGCATTTGAAGCACGCGCGGTTTCGGGTGCTGCTCCTGTTCATAATTCGGCATTATCTGCGGACGGGCTGCAGAGCGACCTGTGTACCGATGACCAACGGCACTATCAGTACCACGTCGCGATGTTACGCCTGAAAGCGAAGGGTGATTGTGCTGAGGGGCAGGCCCACGCTCAGTGCCACGGGAAACCTGCCGAGGTTGACCACTATTTTTGCCCATATTTCCAGGTGCGCCCTTTGCGTCCATGTGCCACATCTATTCTACCGACCTCTCTGGTACATTGGGTGCTCAGATGATTGATATTGATTACTTGAGACCCCTACCACATTCAACTTCGCATCCAGGACAGCGAAACTAAGCTGCCTTTGATCCGCGACATTCCCCAGGTCCGCAGGGCTGATCGTGCAGTCAGGACTCTCGAATTTGATAGTACTGTGGCCCACAGGTATACTCAAAGGGCCAACGGTCAGTTCTTGAAGCGCCCCTACTTTTCCTTCAAAAACTTGCATATTCATATGATATATCCTCATTGTGCGCTCTGATCCCAGCCCCGCGACACGGAAGGTTAGAGAGGCAGTTGTAGGTTCAGGCGATTGGATGCTGAGGAATGCCCGCGCCCCCATCCATCGAAACGAACCGTTCGGCCCCACCTCACGTTCGCCCCACCCCTCTCCAACTGTCAAGAACGGCGCAAGGCGCTGTGGTCTTGGAACGCTAAATACATCCATGAATTCGTCTGAGTAGATTTGTTGAAAACGCTCACCTCCTATACGGTCTATGGATTGACGCCACGCCGATACATCAGGAGGCGTTTCAGCCCTGTCGGGCAGTCGCGTTTTCTGCAAAACAATATAGCCTACTTTGTAGAACGCAAGGGCGCTATTCCACGTCTCAGGCCCGGAATCGAACATATCGCCTTTCCCGTCGGCATAAATAAGTTCCTGGAACCCTGGTGTGCGCTCAAGAAAGGGATGTGGGTATTCACGGGATATGTATCCACCAAAGATTGGCCTCTCGTGCGCGGTCTGGAAGTACATTCGGTA
Source organism: Chloroflexia bacterium (assembly GCA_039920445.1). Taxonomy (GTDB): domain Bacteria; phylum Chloroflexota; class Chloroflexia; order QHBQ01; family JADMIH01; genus JADMIH01. Next base: position 780 of record JBDSDS010000146.1, on the reverse strand, counting down.
AGCGCCATGCCAGTAATCATCTTGTGGCGGCAACTCAAGTACAGAGAAGTCGCCCTCCTGCTTGCCGACCTCTGCGTACCATGCAGGTATCACCGCAGGTCGCTGCGGATAGGGCGCGGGGAAGAGTTCGACAGCAATCAGAATTGTAACCATCAATACCAGCCACATCCCACGACGCGCGATTGGAACGCGCCTGCCCCAGGTTTGAATCAGCACGTTCGCACCATATCCGGCCAGTATTGCCATGCACAATGTCAGGGGCATATCGAAGCGGTCGGGGCTTCGGCTGATGTTGAGCACTGGAATCTTTTCTATCAACTGATAGGGCATAGGTACTGTCACAGCTGTGTCGAAAAGCCCGCGCACTTGCTGCCCATTTATCTGTAGGATAGGGCCGAGGGCCAGCAAGAAGAAAACGAGTGCGCAGGCAGCCCAAAACCGTTTGGTCGGCATCTCTACTCTCAACACATCTTGTTGGGGTAATCTGGTGCCGAGGCGTAAGCTGCGAGTGGCAAACAGGCACACACCCACAAGAAAAAGAGCCGTATAAGTAAAGTAAACCTCGTAGCGGTTCGTGCCGAAAGGCCATTCCGATCGATTTTGGAACAAGTGGCCCCATAGTCGTTGGTCTTGCGGTGGTTGGAAGAAGGCAAGCAAATCGGCGGAGTACCGAAGCGCCTCGTTGGACGCCGGTCGCATGTACGTGCTGGTACCCAATTCGGCTATGGTGGGTGCAAGTATCGGCGTAACGAGCGCCAGAAAGACAATAAGGGGAAGCGC
>JBDSDS010000145.1:0-4264 GCA_039920445.1 Chloroflexia bacterium | reverse complement strand
GGTAAATGCGCCACACGCTTATGGACAGACCTCTGGTCTTTCAAGCGTGGTGGGATTTTATATGCCGCGTAATATGGAACTTTAACTCATTTTTCGCAAGACCCGGGCGCGACCCGTGGAAAGGAGCAAGGAAATGTCTTACCAGCCACCGCCGCCAGAGGGGAGTTCGAGCACCCCGCCTGAGAGTGGGTATACGCCACCGCCAGCATCACCAGGGGGCGGATACTCCCCACCACCGCCATCTGCCGAAGGCGGATATACGCCACCACCGGCGCCTACGGGAGGCGGATACAGCCCACCGCCCATGACATCCATGACGCCAAGCGGAGGCGGTTCCAGCGATATGTCGCACCTGCCCCAGTCCTGGATGAATGCGGTCACTAAGCCTAACGTTGGGACCTTCGAGGCCGAGATACCTAATGCCAACATCATGAAAGCCATGATTGGTGTAGCAATTGTCGCGGTGGTGACCTTCATCTTCAGTCTCATCTTTGCAGGTGCCGCAGCATCACAACTAGGCCCATTGATGAGCCAGATTGCTCCGGACAGTAACATTGACACCACAGCACTCGCGGGTGGAACAGGTATTGGCGGGGCCTTAATCGGCTTGGTCGTCACCTTCATCACCTTCTTTATCGGCGCGGGTATCCAGTACCTCGTCGCCAAGATGCTGGGCGGGCAGGGGCAGGACTTTGGGACGCATGCCTATCTTACGTCTCTGAGCTATGCGCCACTGGGTGTTGCAGCGACTGTTATAGGGATCATCCCTGTAATAGGCTGGCTCATCGCCATTGTTTTGACCCTTTACCGGCTATACCTTCAGGGTCTGAGCCTTCAGGCGTCACAAAGGCTGCCTGCCGGTAAGGCGATGTTGGCGGCATTCACACCAGCCATTGTCACATTGGTACTCGGCTGTCTATCAATCGTGGCTTGCGCGGGCTTGATTGCTTCCATTCTAGGCTCCGCAAACGCCAGGTAAGATCGGCAAGGCCAATTTCATATGAAAAAGAGAACCCGTTGTGGGTTCTCTTTTTTTGTTTGCGTTCTAGCGGTCAGGTGCTATTCCAGTCTACCGGGACGTGGCTACGTGCCGCGCTTCGACATTACATTGTAGAGCAGTAGGATAGCAACGAGCACCAACAACAGGTGCCACGAGGCGTAATTGCCCCAGCCGACTATGAAGCCCGCAAGGTACAACGCCAGCAAGCTGAGCATGGCTACCCATGCTACCCTCTGTGACAACTCAGATTATCCTTCCCTCACTCCGAGGGAGGTATATTAGACGCCCTTGCGTCCGGTCAGCAAGTTATAGACGAGAACGATGGCTGCGATCACCAGAAGTATATGAATAAAACCGCTGGCAGCCAGTCCGGCGATGTTCAGAAAGAAGCCGAGTAACCAGAGTACCACAAGTATCACGACTACCGTCCAAAGAATGTTTGCTAAACTACCCATTTTGTATGCCCTCCTTAATGGCTTGTTGCGGATCTCCGCGTGTTCATAAATTAAGTAACGGTAAAATGCCTGAGTTGTGACGCGGTATCTACCCAACGAGTCTGGCCTTGTCTGAAAATCGGGGGGCAAGGGGCTTAAGTAAGTAGAGGGTTTGTTTTGTGTTGAGGATTAGAGAGGAGGTGTGGGAGTGGCGGCGAAAGGTAAAGTGGCGAAAGTGGAGAGCGCAAAGGCAGGGTTACAAAATGAGCTTGATACGCTGCGGGCTTCATTGGAGCAGGCATATGGGGGCATGGGAAAAGACTATGATGACGTAAACAGAGTCGGCAAAATGGGCGCTCTGGTAGCACGGCTGTGCGACTCGATTGCGCGAGTAGAGGTGGCGCAGCAGAGGCTTGCGGCGCTCGACGGCAGCTCCAACAGGCTGAGGCGCGAAGTTGAGAGGATACTGCGGGAAGTGGGATTAGGAGAATTGTGAGTTTTGAGTTATGAGTTTTGAATTACGGAAGTGAGAGAAAGGGGAGAAGAGATGGAAGGAATAGGGAGAGTACTGGGATTTGAGCGAAAAGTCGAGGGTAACATGGGTGTGAAGGGCAGAGGAGGTAGCGAAAGTGATGAGGTGGACGAGAGGCCGAAGTCGGTGTACGAACTGATGACACGGCGGATGTTGGAGGAGCTTCGGGACGATATGGGCGAGGTAAAAGGCCGGGTGAACGCCCTACTGTGGCTGATGGTCGGGGCGATTCTGATGGAGTTGGTAATGAGGGTGTTTAACTAAGCGATGAGTGATGAGTAGGCATGAAACGAGAAACATGAGGTGTTGAGGGAAGTGAACCAACCTTCCTGTTGTCATTCTGAACGGTGACTCATCACTCATCGCTAAGAAAGGAGCAATCGAATGGTGTTGGGGTTGGATAGGGTCCTGGATGATATAGGGGCATTCTCACGGGCAGCGTGGCCTCGGGTGGTGTTGAGGGGGTATCAGGTGGACGCGGCTAGAGAGATCGCCGAGTCGGCGGAGCGGGAAGATGGGCGGCAATTCGCGGTGGTGTTTGCGCGCCAATCAGGGAAAGACGAGATGCTGGCGCAGTTAGAAGCATACCTGCTTTGCCGCCACAGCCTGATGGGAGGCTCGATAGTGGTCGCCAACCCTACTATGAGGCCGCAGGGACTGATCGGCAAGAGAAGGCTGCTAGATAGAGTCGATACGCCGTTCATGGGCCGGATCAAGAGCGAAGGCAACGTGGTAAGGGTAGGGAAGGCCGCGTGCATCTTCCTATCGGCCAGCCCCACCGCGCAGGCGAGAGGCGAGACCGCGACCCTTCTGCTGGCGTGCAACGAGGCGCAAGATGTGTTGCCCCAGCGTTGGGATGCGGTGTTCGACCCGATGGGAGCATCGTCCAACGCAACACAGGTCTTTTCAGGCACGGTATGGACCTCACGCACGCTGCTAGCGCGGCAGATGGCCCACCTGGGCGAGTTAGAACGCAAAGACGGGCGTAAGCGTGTCTTCAAGGTGGGGTGGGAGGAGGTAGCCCTCCACGTGCCCGCATACGGTGAGCAGGTGAAGGCGCGCATCGCCCAGTTTGGGAGGAACCACCCCTTTATTCGCACAGAATACTTCCTGGAAGAGATGGACGCGGAAGGCCGTCTCTTTGGTCCGGCGAGGCGAGCGCAAATGCAAGGCGATCACCCCAGACAGAGATCGGCTCAGCCGGGGCATTGCTATGCTTTGCTCGTAGACGTAGCGGGAGCGGAGGAGGTATCGAACAGGCTACAGCAGGCCGACCCAGCGCTACTCGACCATCGGTCCGCATCGCTCAGCACTCGTGACGCCACCGCCCTCACCGTGGTCGAGGTTGACCTGGCTGGGCTGGACGACCCTCTGGTGATGAGGCCGCATTACAGGGTGGTAGACAGGAAACTGTGGGTTGGGACGGCACATCCGCAGCTTTATGCAGCGATCACCGACCTGGCACGTAATGTTTGGTCCGCCCGGCACGTAGTGGTAGATGCCACCGGAGTGGGGGCTGGGCTGACAGGCTTCCTGGCGCAGGCGCTTCCCGGCCGGGTGACGCCGTTTGTCTTCAGCAGCCAGAGCAAATCGCAGCTTGCTTGGGACTTCCTCGGCCTGGTGGAGAGCGGTCGGTACAAGGAATACGTCGAAGATGGCGAGAGCGACACAGGCCTCTTCTGGACTCAGGTAGAGGCCTGTGGCTCGCAGGTAGTGGAGGGTGCGGGCAAGCTGCTCAAGTGGGGCGTCGAGGACAGGGCCACCCATGATGACTTGCTAATAAGCGCCGCCCTCTGCGCTGTGCTCGACAGGCTCGATTGGCGCCCCAGAGTGGCGAGGGGGAGATGAGGTGATCACCTCTAATGATGATTTGTCTGCTAACCTGGAGGGCCGCCCATCCATGCGAATATGTGCATCTTACAGTACTCTTCAAATCCGAGGCGGCGATAGACTTTATAGCCGAGGTCACTGGCGTGCAGAATAGCAACCCGGTAACCTCTTGCTCGAGCATCAAGCAAAGGAGCGAGGGTCATAGCGGCGCCTATACCTTTGCCGCGTGCTTCGGGAACGGTACCCACATTATAGATACCAGCCACCCCTGCTCCCATGAATAGAGATGATGCTGCAACCAACTCACCATTCAGGAAGCCGACGTAGTTTTGCAATGGTTGTTCTTCGCCCAGGCCAAGGCTGCCGAAAATATCGAGGAAGCCCTCTGTTACAAACTCCGGGAATTCGAAAACGGTGCTCAAGATAGCGCTGAAACGCTGAAGCGTTTCGGCGTCACGTACCTTCTCA
>JBDSDS010000144.1:0-3347 GCA_039920445.1 Chloroflexia bacterium | reverse complement strand
CCGACCTCTGGTTCGTCTGGCAACTTGGCAAAAGGTTGAAGGCGCGGGCTGAAACCACGACCAGAGATAGGGACGCGGGGCTACGACATCTTACATGGGATTATGCGTTCGATGAAGTAGAAATACTCCCCGGTGGGAGATCGAGTCGCATCGAAGGGGAGCCAGATGCACACAAAGTGCTAAAGGAGATAAACGGCTATTATGTTGCCGACCAGCGACAACTCGGAGGCTATGAAGAGTTGCGCGATGATGGTTCGACAGCCTGTGGGTGCTGGATATATTGCGGTGTCTACCCCTCTGAGACACGTAATCGCGCTGCCGAGCGTCCTACCCAACACGTCGCACCCATGAATGAGACTGAAAATCCAAAATCCAAAATCGGGGTGCCCCCTGGGCCACCAAAATTGGACTGGGCATTTGCCTGGCCTGCCAACCGGCGGATGATGTATAACCGCGCAAGTGCTGATCCAGAGGGCAAACCCTGGAGCGAGCGTAAGCGATATGTCTGGTGGGACAGCGTTGAGCAAAAGTGGACTGGGTATGATATTCCCGACTTCCCGGTTGATAGGCCGCCTGGATACAGGTCCGAGCCGGGAGCGACCGGCATGGACGCCATAGACGGCGATTCGCCTTTCATAATGCATACTGACGGGAAGGGCTGGCTGTTTGCGCCGTCCGGCTTGAAAGACGGTCCGCTCCCTACTCACTATGAACCGTTCGAGTCTCCATTGGCTAACTCACTTTACAGCCAGCGCACGAATCCCGCCGCAAAGGTAGACGAGTCCTATTTGAATCGGCTTGCTGAGCCTGCTGACCTCACATATCCTGTCGTGGCGACCACCTATCGACTTACCGAGCACTACCTCAGTGGTGGGATGAGCCGCTTCGATAGCTGGTTGAATGAACTACAACCTGCTATGTTCGCCGAGATCAGCCCCCAGTTAGCCAGTGAAAGGGGCATCGAGCACGGTGACTGGATTATTATAAACAGCCCGCGTGGTGAAATTGAGGCAAGGGCTATGGTTACACCTCGCATCAGGCCCCTGTTTGTAAACGGGAGAACCCTTCACCAGATCGGTCTCCCTATTCACTTTGGCTATTCCGGCGAAGTTACAGGCAGTCAGGCTAACGAGTTGATTCCGATTACGTTGGATCCTAACGTAAGCATGCACGAGGGTAAAACGCTAATGTGCCAGGTGCGTAAGGGGCGGCTCAATCAACCCTCGGATGTTCCCTCGGTCGAGCTTGCCGCGCGTCCCAGCAATGATGCGATGAACGACACACCATTTGAGGCCCAACCTGAGGGAGGATCAGCTTGAAGGCACAGCACGACACAACCAGCGCGCAGGAAGACCGATCCCCCCTAGCCAACCGTCCAGGTATTTGGCAGAGCCTCAAAATAGTAGATGCGCCACCCCGCAGGGAAGCTATGGGCTTCTTCACCGACGCGACGCTATGTATCGGGTGCAAGGCGTGCGAGGTCGCTTGCAAGCAGTGGAACGCGTTGCCAGCCGATGGCGCGAAGTGGACCGGACAGAGTTACGATAATACAACCCAGCTCTCCGCAACCACCTGGAGGCACGTAACGTTCGCCGAGCACGCGTTACCGGACGGTGGTGTGCGCTGGCTATTCAATAGCGACGTATGCAAGCACTGCACCGAAGCGCCATGCCAGCAGGTGTGCCCGACAGGCGCACTAATCCGCAATGAATTCGATGATGTTTACGTGCAACAGGAGGTCTGTAACGGCTGCGGCTATTGTATCGCTGCTTGCCCGTTTGGTGTGCTTGGGCGAAGCGAAGCCGACGGCCGCGCTCATAAATGCACCCTTTGCTATGATCGCCAGAAGGATGGGTTGGAGCCTGCCTGCGCTAAAGCCTGCCCCACTGACTCTATACAATTTGGTCCGGTCGAGGAATTACGAAAACAGGCGGCTCAACGGCTGGGCGAGGTCCGTACAGGCGGCCAACAGAACGCCTACCTGTATGGCGCTGACGATGCGGGCGAATATAAACGCCTCAATGCGTTCTTCCTGCTAACAGAGCGACCCGCAGCCTACAACCTGCCCGAAGCCCCTCACTCTCCAACTGCCACCATGAAGGAAAGGTACGCCTGGAGCGCGTTGGCGGGTATAGGGTTGTCTATCGTGAGTGGTTTTATATTTGCCCGCGGCGCGAGAAAGTAGAAGCCAGACGATGACGAAGGCAGACTTATAGCCGATGGATCTTGAAAACCTCCTGTCAGAAGAATACAAGAAGTCACCTCATGGCGCTGCCCATGACGATCCGTCAGATGCGTATAGAGGCGTGCCTTTTCTCAAACAGCCGGTCTGGAAGAATGAGATTGCGGCATATTTCTTCCTGGGGGGTGTATCGGCGGGTAGCGCGTTGTTGGGGTCTGTTGCTGAGTTAGTAGGCGGTCCGGCGCACCGCAAGTTCGCCCACACCGCGCACTATGTTTCCTTTGTGACATTTCTGCCGTGTCCGCTACTGCTGATCGACGACCTGGGTGTGCCAGCAAAGTTCCACCACATGCTTCGGGTTTTCAAACCGTCGTCGCCGATGAACCTGGGATCGTGGGCATTCGCAATACATGGGGCAGGCGCAACCGTCACGGTCCTCCGCATGTTGGCAGCCGACGGCAAACTACCTCTCATTGGCGCGCCAATCGCTTTGTTACCTGAGAGGTTGCTGGCAGTCCTGGGCATCCCATCCTCATTGCTCCTGGCGGGATATACGGGCGTTCTGCTTGGCACCACCAGCATACCTGTCTGGTATACGAGCCGCCTCTTGGGTGCGCTTTTCACATCAGGCGCTATTTCTACAGGAGCAGCTGCGGTTGTGGCAGCATCAGCAGTACGCGACATCGAAGACCACTACGCCATGCAGTCGGCTGCTGCAATTCGTCTCATAACAGATGTTTCGACGCTGATATCGTATGTCGCCTATGCACGCACCACCGGCGCTGCTTCTACCCCACTCTGGACGGGCGAACGCCGCATTTTGAATGTCGCGTCTTTTGCAATGCTCGGTCTTTCAATTCTGGGAGGAGCCTTAGCAATTTCAGGCCGGGCGAGCCGTGCGGGTCGTCTCTTGAGTGCGATCAGTTCGCTGGCAAGTGGCGCGCTGATGCGCTGGGCGATTGTGCGTGCGGGGCGCATCTCGGCTGAAGACAGACAAGGCGCGCTCCATGCCATGAGGGCTACGGAGCAGCGACCCGGTTGGACCCCACCTGCGTAACTTCTGATTGCATGACGGCTTAAAGCACATTTCAGAAGCGTAGGGGCGGACCCGTGTGTCCAACCTGTTGGGGATGGTAATCAGGCAAGGACGGACACACGGGTCCGC
>JBDSDS010000143.1:0-4623 GCA_039920445.1 Chloroflexia bacterium | reverse complement strand
GGTCCAGAAGGGCCACCCCAGCGGCTCGTTTAGCACAAAGAAGGAGATTATAGCGGCGAGTACAGGCACGAGGTTAGAGTAAATCGACGTGCGGGTTGGGCCAAGTTGCTGCACGCCTTTGTACCAGACGATGTATGAGGCCGATACCGCCAGCAAGCCCGACAGCACGAGTATGAGCCAGGCCATAGGCGGCACCGATGGCCAGATCGGCGCGGTTCCGGCTATATTGGGTGTGGCCACCAGCAGCAGAAAAAGCGCACCAAAAGGCATCGTAAGCGCGTTGAGCTTCACCGGCGAATACCGTTTGAGGAACGACTGCGACAATAGAGTGTACAACGCCCAGATAATCGTCACAACCAGCATCATGATATCGCCCAGCATGCGCGAGCCAAACTCAATCTGCTTGCCCGAACCAAGCACCACTAGCAAGACCCCCGCAAGGGTGATGCCGATGCCTGCCCAGGTATGGCCCCTCGCCTTTTCGATGCCGAGTAGCACGCCAAAGACCACCACGAACGCCGGGTTGACCGATAGGATAAGCGCTACGTTGCCCGCTAGGGTGTTGCTGATCGCCAGGATAAAGATCGCCTGGTAGATTCCGTGCCCGACGAGGCCGAGCATGGCAATCTTCCACCCGTCGCCCTTTTGTCACCTGAGACTCTCTTTGCTAGCCAGTAGGAGGCCCACAGGTAAGAGGGTTGCCAGCGCGAACCGCAGGGCGTTGAACGTGAGAGGGTCGATATAGTCGAGCGCCCACTTGATAGCGGCGGGGTTCGCTGCCCATACTATCACCATACCGAGCAGCATCGAGTCGTAGATAGTGAAGCCGCGCTGTGGGGCAGCGCTCGCCTCTACAGCAGGCTGAACAGAAAGAGGGGAGGTCTGAGAACCGCCCTTTGGAGCGCCAGCTGAAGTGTCTGTTAGTATATCCGGTGTGTCAACTCGCGCCATGAAGACATTATATCATTGCTTCCCGGTCCACTCCACCCTGTAGATGAAGCCGCCTCTATCGTCCGAGACGAGCAGGCTGCCATCGGAGGCGATAGCCACGCCTGCGGGCCTGCCGTCTGTTGCGCCGTCGCTTTGTAGGAAGCCGGTCATGAAGTCTTCAGGCTCGCCTGCGACCTGCCCATCCTTCAACGGCACGCGCATTACTTTGTACCCAACTTTGACGCTGCTGTTCCACGAGCCGTGCAAGGCGACATACAGGCTGTTGTTGTAGGGCGTGGGGAAGGGACCGTCTTTATAAAAGGTAAGGTCGAGGGGGGCCATGTGGGCCTGCATCTCGATTATAGGCTTGGCCGCGCCTTCGCAGCCTACACTGCCGCCAAACTCGGGGTCAACTATCCTGCCTGAGTGGCATCGCGGCCAGCCTGCGTCTATGCCTTCGCTCAACTCATAGATCGTTTCGGGTGGGGTGTTGTCGCCCATCATGTCGCGCCCATTGTTCGAGGCCCATATCTCTTGCGTCCAGGGATTAAGCGCCAGACCGACCGCGTTACGCAGGCCCTTCGCGTACAGCTTCTGGCCTGTGCCGTCGATGTTGTACGCGGTCACGGCAGCCCGTCGTTCGTCAGCATCATTGCAAACGTTGCAGGTCGAGCCTATAGAGACGTAGAGCCTACCGTCAGACCCCACCAGCACAGTCTTGGTCAGGTGAAAGCCGTTGCTCGGCAGGTCAGGTATGAGCACCTTGCGGCCCGCCTGCTTGCCGTCAGCGCCCAGCTCGATCTGGGACACCTTGTTATGCTCTCCTACTATGAGCGTGTTAGCGTGGAAGATAACGCTGTTTGGCCCTTCCAGTCCCTCCGCCACCGTCACGCGTTCATCGCTTTGGCCGTCACCATCTTTGTCCCGCAGAGCGCTCACCCTGCCGCCGCCCTGCTCGGCTACATACACTGTGCCGTCAGGCCCAACAGCCATGAAGCGCGGGCCTTTGAGGTCGCGGGCAAACACCGTAGACTGGAAGCCTTGAGGCAGCAGGATAGAGGCTATACCCCCTCCCGGCAGCAGATCGACGGACACACCAAATGGCTTGCCGACCACGCTTACTATGCGATTGAAATTGAGTATGAGGAGCACTCCAATCAGTAGGAGCAATCCTATCCTGAGCAGGCGCGTGTTACGTGTGCGGTTCATACTTCTCTCATAATAAATCCAGGGTTGATAGAGGCTATCTCTGAAAGTAAAACGTATCTGCCCTTGTGCCAGATGTATATAGAGTTCAAGGTTATATCAGGCAACCTTGAACCTTGAACTCTGGGACATGAGTATTCAGGATGGCTATACCGGAGAGCTGTCCAGCCACTTATCAATCAGTTCGCGGTGCTCTCGAATGTGCTCGTAGCTGTTGGCCGCGATGGAGCGCCAGATCGGCTCACCGTGATACCAGTCGAAGCGTTGCGGGTCGTTCAGGTCTTCTTCTGACATTCCACGCACGGTCTCAATCAGGTCTGCGTGTGCCTGGCGAAAATCGGTCAGCACATCCCCAAGCGACCTCGCTCTGTTCTGCGCGAAAATCGCGGCGTTCAGGTCGTGCATGGTCTGCTCGTCGTTGTCGCCGCCGAGCCTGTATTCGGGAGTATAGCGTACTACTTCCTCCCCCTTCAGCGACGCCCGCAGCCAGCCGGTTTCCATTCGCTCCCAGGCGGTGATGTGGGCCAGTATATCTTTGAAAGAAAGTTCGTCATACACGCCCGGCTCTTCCATCTTGTAGCTGTCAAGCGTGCGCAGCAGGCTCTCTATCGCGGCATTCTCCTGCTGGACCAATTTGATCAAACGCGCCTTGTCCATTGTCTGAACTCCCGCCAATTTGCTATCCTCCATGCTTTTACCTGAGCTTTTCGATCAACGCGTCGGCCACCTGTGATGTGCCTATAGCCGTCGGGTCGTTCCGGTCTTGCTTGAGATCATATGTGACATCTTTACCTGCGGCTATCGTCTCATCGAGAGCGCGCTCCAGGCGGTCGGCGGCTTCATTTTCGTCTATCCACCGGAGCATCATCGCGCCTGAGTATAGCATAGCCATAGGGTTGACTTTGTTCTTGCCCGCGTGCTTGGGCGCGCTGCCGTGGATAGGCTCGAACAGGGCCACTTCTGTGCCTATATTCGCGCCGGGGGCCACGCCGAGGCCGCCTACCAGACCGGCGCAGAGGTCGGATACGATGTCACCGTACAGGTTGGGCAATACAAGCACATCGTAAAGGTCGGGCTTCTGCACAAGCTGCATGCACATGTTATCGACTATCACATTCTCGAATTGGATATCAGGATTCTCTTTGGCGACTTCCTCGGCGGTGCGCAGGTAAAGACCGTCGGTCGCCTTCATGATATTTGCTTTATGGACCGCGCTCACCTTCTTGCGCCCGTTCTCCCTGGCATACTTGAAGGCGAACTCTACTATGCGCCTGCTGCCGGTGATCGAGATCGGCTTGATCGAGATGGCCGAGTCGGGCCTTATTGATGCGCCGTTTTTCTCGGCTATCCAGGCGATAAGTTCGTCTGCTTCGGGCGTGCCCTGCTCGAACTCGATGCCCGCATACAAGTCTTCTGTGTTCTCGCGCACTACTATCAAGTCGATATTGCTATAGAGTGAGCGCACGCCCGGCCTGGTCTTGCAGGGGCGGACGTTAGCGTACAGGTCAAGGGTCTTGCGGAGGCCGACGTTCACCGAGCGAAAGCCCTTGCCGATGGGTGTAGTAATTGGCCCCTTGAGAGCCACCTTGTTGCGCCTGATCGACTCGACTACCTCCGGGGGCAGCGGGTTGCCTGTGGCGGCAATAGCCGACTCCCCCGCGTCCACTATGTCCCACTCTAAATCAACACCGAGCGCGTCTATCACACGCCTTGTGGCATCCGAAATCTCAGGCCCCGTGCCGTCTCCGGGTATAAGGGTTACGCGATGGGTCATCAGTCCTCTCCTTGCGGGGTGTATTGGGTGGTACATTGTACCATAAGGAGGGATATTCATCGTTGCTCACTCTTCCCAAACTTTGTCTTGCCCACAAGAAGATGACCCATGCACGCTTCTGGTGTGCATGGGTCATCCTGGCGCTACCATTTGTGTAGCTTGCAAATTGTGTCAAGTTCCGCGCCGCCTGGGGCCGATTTTGGTTCCAGGTTCAATTAAGGTAAGCGATTTCAAATCGGTAAGCGCATTTTCACCTGGCAAACAGCAGATAAAATGCAGGTATAGAGCTTGAACAATATCCGATGCCGCTACACGCTACTTGGTCCTGGTCGCTAAATGATAAGAAAGCTAATAGAGATCCATCCGGTGACCAGTTTGGACGCATCAGCATTGACCTGCCCGCACCGACAGATGTGCCCGGCGCATTTTCAATGAGACTAACGTGCCTGGAGCGAAGGTCTACCACGTAGGACTCGCTGGACGTTTCGCATGGCGGCATGCTACCGGTGCCACATCCATTCTCCATACCTCCCGTAAACTTTGAGAAAGCAAGACGCGTACTATCAGGGCTCCAGGCTGCATTAGAGGCACCACCAGGAGGGGTGACAACAATCTGCTCTCGCCCGTCTGCGCTGATTACTGCACCATGCGAAGAACCGTTCAGGTTAGCCACTACATAGAACCACTTGCCATCCGGAGACCAACTACCTACA
>JBDSDS010000142.1:0-8435 GCA_039920445.1 Chloroflexia bacterium | reverse complement strand
TATCGGGCTACGGGTCTTCGGGGCCATATCGAGACAAGAAGGCTTACGATCTACTGGTGCAGGCAGAAGCGGGCGTGATCTCTATCAATGGCTCGCAGGATGCGCCCGCGAAAATAGGGTTGCCCGTAGCCGACCTCTCTGCGGGGATGTATGCCTATACGGGCATACTGACTGCCCTGTATTCTCGCGAGCGCACCGGCGAGGGCAGTGCTTTTGAGGTATCAATGTTCGAAGCGCTAGGTGAGTGGATGGGCTTTGCTCTCTACTATACAGCCTATGGTGGCGTGCCACCAGCGCGCACGGGAGCGAGCCACGCGCTGGTGCAGCCTTATGGCCCGTTTACCTGTGGGGATGGAAAATCTGTCTTCCTGGGTGTACAAAACAGCCGCGAATGGGTGCGCTTCTGCCAGATCGTGCTCGACTCTCCAGAGACCGCTACCGACCAACGATTCAACAGCAACTCAAGGCGGGTCACAAATCGCGACTTACTCACAACGTTGATCAATGAGAGATTCGCCCGTCTCACAATGGAAGAGGTAATCTCCAAACTCGATCATGCGGGCATCGCGAATGCTCATCTCAACTCCGTACAGGAGTTCTGGGACCATGCGCAACACAAGGCACGCAATAGGTGGCGAGAGGTCGAGTCAGAGGCAGGCCCTCTCAAGGCATTGCTGCCGCCAGTGACTGCGCGTGGCGCCGAGCCCCGTATGGACCCGATCCCGAGTGTCGGGGAGCATACAGAGAATATCCTGAGGTCCCTTGGCCGCACGGACGAAGACATCCGGCGATTGCGGGCCGAGGCAGCCATTTAAGGAATTACGAATTACGAGTTTATTTGCCGTAATTCGTAATTCTCGTAGGGCGAGTCAGGGTACGAAGCGATAACCAACGCCCGGCTCGGTTACCAGGTGACATGGGCTGCCCGGATCCTGCTCGAGCTTACGGCGCAGCCGCCCCATATAGACGCGCAGGTACTCGGCCTCGTCGCTGTACTCGGCGCCCCACACACGCTGCAGCAACATCCGGTGGGTCAGCACCTTGTTGGGGTTGGAGACCAGTTGGGCCAGCAGCGCGAACTCGGTGGGAGTGAGACGTACGTCGGCCGCGGCACGCGTCACCGTATGGCTCTCCACGTCGATCTCCAGGTCGCCATAGCGCTTAGCCGTAGCAGCAGGTAGATGGTCGGACCATTGAGCGCGGCGGAGCACGGCGCGCACCCTGGCGAGCAATTCATCTACCCCAAAAGGCTTGGAGAGGTAGTCGTCGGCCCCCAGGTCAAAGGCGGCCACTTTGTCGCTCTCCGCATCGAGGGCGGTCAGCACGATTATGGGCACAACTGACCGTTCGCGAACGCGCCGGGTGACCTCAAGCCCGTCCATTTTGGGCATCATTACATCGAGTATGAGCAGGTTTGGCTGCTCGCTCTCCCAGAGCGATAGGGCAGCAAGCCCGTTTGTCGCCTCGATTATGGCAAAACCCCGCGCGCGCAGGTTGCGACTCACAAAGTCGCGTAGGACGTCTTCGTCCTCGGCAAGGAGGATTCGAACTGGCGACGCTGCCATCCTCTACTCCGATCTAATTACGAATTACGAACTGAAGCAGGTAAATCGTAATTCGTAATTCGTACTTCCGTTGCTGTGGGGAGCGTAAAGGCGATCGTCGTGCCGCCTGTCCCGCCCTCGACCCAGATCGTGCCGCCGTGCGCTTCAACGAACGCTTTACAGATTGCCAGCCCCAGCCCGGTGCCTCCAGAGCGTCTCTGTACTCCCCTCTGAGTGCGGTAGAAGCGCTCGAACAGGTGGGGAAGTTCGTCGGCGGCGATACCTGGCCCGTTGTCGCTAATCCGCACGACCACTAGCCCCTCATGTTCCTGGTTTGCCCTCAGTATAACACTGTTTTCACCGTATGTGATGGCATTGGTCAGCAGATTGGTCAGCACTACCTCGATTCGGGGCCTATCAACCTGGAGGAGAGGCAAATCCGCCGGTAGGTCAGCCGTAAAATTCGGAATCAGGCGGCCCACACGCTGCGTGGCGTGCCTGACCAGCTCTTCCAACTGCCACGATCCCCGCTGGAGGGGCAGCAGGCCGGCTTCAAACCTCGATAAGTCGAGCAAGTTGGTCACAAGCTGGGCGAGACGGTCGGCCTCGTCGCTGATGGTCTGCAGGAAGTGGCGCTGCTCCTCGGGAGGCCATTCTACGTCCTCTTGCAGCAGCGTTGAGCTGTTCCCTTTGATGGCTGCGAGGGGCGTGCGCAATTCGTGCCCGACCGCAGCCAGTAGCGACGTCTTGAACTGGTCTTCCTCGTGCTCTCTGGTGATATCGCGCAACAAGAGTCCGCGTCCTATAGGCCGGTCGCTCTCGCCACGAACGTCGAAAAGGTGCAACTCTATCGCGTGACCGACCCCCGCGTTACGTTCGTGCTCATGGCCTGTTTCCAGGAGCCATACTTTACGTTCCTCGCGCATGGCATGGGCCACCAGGCGATCGTACGCCTCAGGTTGTTGCGCCATGCCGCGCAGGCGGGCCTGAATTGCAGTTATGTTGCTGCGCTCAAGCTCAACTCCAGGCAGGCCGATCATGGCGCTTGCGCCCGGGTTGGCGAAGAGCACGTCACCGTCCACATCGGTCAGTACCAGGCCATCGCTCATGCTGCTCATGACGGCGGTCAGTGTCTGCTTCTCCTGCATAGTCGCCCGGTACAGGCGTTCATTCTCGAGGGCGACCTCTCTGAGTCGCTCATCGCTGCGCTCGTAAAGCACCGCGTGCTCCCAGGCGAGGGTGGCATAATTCGCGAAGGTGAGAAGCAGCTCCAGCTCTCCGCTGCTGAAAGGCTTCGGAGCGGTACGAGACACGACCAGCACAACACCTCCGGCGTGTGGACTGATAATCGGTATCGCAAGCAGAGACTTGAAGCCGTCATCATAGGTCACGGGTGGGAAGTAAGGGTCCACTCCGGCAATCAACTGAACGGGACGGCCTTCGCGCAACGCAAGAGCGGACGGCGATAGCGGATCGTCAACGTGTCGTCGCACCAGGAGGTCATACTGTTCGCCGCGCCCTTCGCTGGCAAGAACACTCAGGACTCCCGACTCGTCCGGTACGAGGACGGAAGCCGCCTGTACGTCCACGAGTCGCTGCACTTCCTGGATTATAGTCTGCGCCACGGTCCTGGGGTCAAGGGTGCCCACCACAGCGCTCGACGTCTCCAGGAGGGTGTGCAGTTGCGCGAACTGACTTCGCACGTCTCGTTCTAGACGCTGGAGGGAACGGGTCAGATTACCGACCTCGTCCTGCCTGCGGGCCAACTGTGCCAGGCGGGTGGGCATGAACGAGGAGGAGGGTGGACGTGCGCCCAATACAGGAAGTGCGCCGTGGGCGCTCGACAGGATATGGAGGGGCTGGATGACGCGACGCAGCAGCAAAAGCCAGAAGAGCAGGCCACCCAGTCCGAACAGGAGCGTCGCGACGGTAAGCCAATAACTGAAGCGGTTTAAGGCTGCCAGCGCAATGCTCGCAGGCCGCTGCACGATGACAGCCCAGCCGACGCTCGGTACCGGCACAGAGGTGAAGAGCCACTCCTGGGAGCCGGGACCCGGTGCGAGACGGGAAGAAGTCTGGCCTTGCAACGCCTGGTCAGCTCCGGGCAACTCGTCCAGGACTACTTGGAGGAGCCGCTCGCGCTGCGGAGTGGCGACAAGCTGCCCCCTATCGTCAAGCATACTGATGAGCACCGGCTGGCCCTGCGCGCCTTGCTGCTCAACGATAGTGCGGATAGGTGCGCTGAGGTCATCGAGCAGCAAATTGGTGGCAACAACGCCAAGGAGCTTGCCGTCAGAATCGCGGATGGGAGTGGCAAAGATGGCTACCGCGTTGAAGGTGGTCAGGTCCACCGCCCCACCTTCCACGACAGGCCCTCTTGCCGCTGCCGCATGCTGAAAGAAGCGCTCTTCCGAGAAATCGGTACCAACGGTGCGGACGTCTGTGGGCACCGAGATTTGCATCAGCCCGTCCGCATCAAGCCAATAGACTCGATCGAGGTCGCGGCGAGCAGTCTTGAACGCTTGAAATGCACTGTTCAGGGCCACTGTATCGCCCTGGCGTACTGTGGCTATCTCCGATAGCCCGGTGAGCGATTCGCGGGCGTTTCGAAGCCTGGCATCGGTATCGAGGGCTATGGCCTGGGCGAGCGCCAGGTCGTGCGCCTCCACTTCCGAGCGCAACTGACCCTGGATGACGATGTTAACGGCGAGGCCCACGCCAAGCACAACTGCCACGAAGAGCAGATAGGTGCCCAGCAGTTGTACAAGAAGCGATTGGCGAAGCCAGCGAATCATTACGCACGACCTACACAGGGCTAGTTTACTCTGAGAGTATAACAAAAGGCGTGAATTTTCAATGCGAGCGGTGTCACCTTCTTCGACACCGCCCAGGTCTACGGTCCGTTCACGAACGAGGAGTTGGTGGGTGAAGCGTTGGCCACTTCCGGGACCAGGTCGTAATCGCCACCAAATTCGGCTTCGATTTCGGTACCAGGGAGACAGGGAGCAATAGAGGCAGGAGCGGTCCCTGAATAGTCGCCCCCAAGTACATCACGTAGATGGCCGAGTTCACGTGGAACGACATCCGCAACACCATCCCCTGCTTCATGCCGGAGGCCATGGAGGCGAACTAGTGCAAGTTCATGAGACATTCTGTTTAAGGTGTTCGTGATGGTCAGAGCCAAAGTAGTCACACATACTGCGAGCCAGTTGCTGAGCAGGCAAGATGCTATCGGGTTCAGCTACTGCCAGCTTGCCATGTACCCACTTCGGCTCGATGTTGTCGAGCCAGGGGCTTTTGGTCGGCAGAAAGCAGGGGATAATCTGCACGCCCCCTTTGCCTTCTCGCCTGCCACAAAGCACCTGCCTGTTGTGCTGCCGTATCCATGTGAGCACTTCACGGTTAATGTGCCAGGAAGCGTTATCCCAGATGAGCACCAGCACCCGCTTGCCTTCCATATCCAGTCGTTCACACACCCATTGCAGGTAGGAGGTGCTCACATGGCTCACAGGTCGTCCGTCAACGAAGCGCAGCAGCATCTGCCCGCTGTCTTCACGCAACAACCCATAACAGCACAGCGCCTTGGGGTCCGCATCGCCCTTTCGAGCTTCCATTTCCTGCAAACGCAACGGCTTTCCCTGTTCGGCCCAGGCGTGCATGCGTGGTTGGGTAAACCTGCTCCACCATACCTCGTCTGCGTACCCCACCACCCAGCCTTGTTCTGCTCTGCGGGTAGCGCCGGCAATCAGAGTGTCGCGTCTCTTTTTTTGCGTTCGTACTCTGGGTCTGGAAAGGTAACCCAGTCTTTGGATCGCTGCCACCCAACACCCAGCAGCTTGAGGGTCACGCGTCTTCGCTCGATGCTCACCATCCGCTCGATCACTCCCTGCTCCAAACAGACCTCGGCAGCGAGTGCCAGCGTCCATAGAGAAGTGGGCTTGCTGAAGGCGCGAGGACTCTGGTGCAGGATAGCTCGTAACGCTTCGGCCTTGTGTGGGTCGAAGATAGGCTGCACGCTCTTTGGTAGGCGCGACTTTGGCTGCAGGCAATCCAGCCCTTCGGAGTGGAAGGCGTTGATAACGTTGCGCACCATCTGCAAAGAGCAGCCCAGATTGCGAGCAATCTCGGCGGGACGCTGGCCTTTGGAGGAGGCGAGGAGTATTTGGCTTCGTCGCATTGTGAAGGCATCCGAGGAACGCAGCCCAGCAGTGAGGGTCTGCCGTTCCTCCTCGATGAGCGGTTGTACAAACAATGGTGCTTTCATGCACTATTCTACCAACTTTACCCATGTTTTCACACACTATCTTTCATGAGATTGCACTAGGCCCTGGGCGATCTGCTCGCCAGCATCGCGCAGCGGAAGAACGCAAATCCCCTCTTCACTCATGCCCAGATTGCGCTGGCTTGGCTGTTTGACCAGAAGCCGTGGACTATTTCAATCCCAGGCACCCGGAGGCTGGAGCTCCTGGACGAGAACATCGGCGCAGTTGCCATCGAGCTCACGCGGGACGATCTCCCCGACACCGTGAGTGCCGCCTTGCAGATCACGGTGCAAGGGGCCCGATACCCGGAAAACCTGGAGCGATTGACTGGTCGCTGAGAATATCTATGCTGAGTGGCAAAGGACAGATGAATTGAGGCGTTAGGCTTGTGGTAATATAGGACAACCAGGGATAACCTCATATGAGCGACAGCGTTAGCGTTAAAGTCACCCCTCCCAAATATAAGCAAGGAAACAAGAGATGAGCTTACTTTTCGAGCACGCGGACGACATACCGCGTCAACAAGGAGCGCCGGATAATTTCACCGGCACTATGTATTTCCAGCCCGTAGCCGTCAACGAAGCCTGCCAGCTACGAGCCAATCGGGTGACCTTCGTGAAAGGCGCGCGAACCTTCTGGCACGTCCATAGTGGAGAGCAAGTACTCTACTTCCTCAAAGGGCGCGGGCGGGTGCAGGTGCGCGGGAGCCAGGCGTCGGATGCAGTCGAGGACGACGTAGCGCACATACCGCCGGGCACCGAGCACTGGCATGGCGCTCACCCCGAAGAAGAGCACGCCATGCAGCATCTCGCAATCACCTTTGGAGAGACCACCTGGCTGGAGCCGGTGTCCGATGAACAATACCATCGCCAACCATGTACTGACTTCTAACACTTCCCGTTGAGCGCGCCCTAAGCCGTGAGTGAAAAATGTCATCTGGAGTGTTGCCCATCTACGGGCCGATCTCCCTTAACCAACCTTTCATGAAAGGTTGATATAATGGCTCATGGTTGAGGGGAGGAATCTATGTACGTGCTGGTGGTGGAGGACGAGCCGAGGATCGCAGCTTTCATCCAGAAGGGGCTGCGGGAGGAGAGCTATGCGGTTGACGTGGCGTCAGACGGTGAAGCGGGTGTAGTGTGCAATTACTCGTCCGTACGTGGTCAAGGTGCTATGCAGCATGAGTATCAGTCCGATAATAGTCGTGGATGACACCACCCAGCACGTCTCGGCAGTGAACTCGACCACTCGTGGCAATTCGCCTTTCTGCCAGTGGAATTGGAATGCGTTGGCTGATTCCCTGATGAGGCCTTCTCCCGTTGTAGTACTCAATATATTCCAGCAGTACTCGCCTCAGGTGAGCGTCGTTGATGATCAACAACTGGTCTAGGCATTCTTCTCTTACGGTTTGCACCCAACGTTCCGCAAACGCATTCGCCTTTGGTGACCGGTATGGAGTGAGTACAGTCTCGACTCTTTCCGAAGCGAAGACCGTGTTGGGCTGTGTTGCAACAACTCAACGGATCAGTTAGAGTTGCATCAAGCAGCCATTATTGCTAGCCATCGGAGCCCACCGTATGCCCACTAAAGCCCCAGCCCAAGCTCTTCAAGTACCGCCACTTTGAGGCGTCTCTCATCTTGCTCTGTGTCCGCTGGTATCTCCGCTACTCTTTGAGCTAGCGCGATCTGGAAGAGATGATGGTTGAGCGAGGTCTCTCGGTAGATCATACTACCATATACAGGTGGGTTCAACACTTTGCCCCCATCTTAGAGACGTGCTGCCGTGGTAAGTTGAAGCCGACTAACGACTCCTGGCGAGTAGACGAGACGTACATCAAGGTCAAAGGCCAATGGCTGTATCTGTACAGGGCAGTGGATTCCGATGGCAGTACGGTGGAGTTTATGCTCAGTCCAAGAAGGAATGCTGTCTCGGCAAAGCGTTTCTTCCGCAAAGCCCTGCGTGCCAGGCACACAGTTCCCCCTCGCGTGATCAATGTCGATAAGAATCCTTCTTACCCCAAGGCTGTCAGCAAGCTCAAAAAGAAAGGTACTCTGCCACCCGGTTGCGAGTTGCGGCCGGTGAAGTATCTCAACAATCTCATCGAGCAGGATCACCGATTTATCAAACGCAGGGTGAACCCAGGTCTAGGGTTCTGGTCATTCGAGACGGCATGGCGAACACTGCAAGGGTATGAAGCAACGAACCAACTTCGTAAGGGTCAAGTAAGAGGCACAACGAAAGGGGACATCATAAGCCAGGTGAGGTTCGTGTCGAGGGCCTTTGGGCTGGCGGCATAGTCTTTCTGTCCAGCTCGTATCACTGCGCCTCCATTCTTAAGCGTTCCAGTTGTTGCAACACAGCCAGTAATTCTATGCACTCCACGGGCCGATAGAATTAGCCCTAAGACCTCCCACTGTTAGGCTGTCACTTTGGCTGTCACCCGCACAACAAAAAGGCCCAGTTCCAAAGACTGAGCCTAATATTACGCGTAATGTCAATATATTTGAGGGCTGGGGCGCAAGGACTCGAACCTCAACTTACTGATCCAGAATCAGCTGTCCTACCATTAGACGACGCCCCAATGCGAATATTATTATAGCAGTTGGCCGTACTGTTGTCAAACGTCGC